>JAYVXG010000535.1:0-4138 GCA_043785475.1 Armatimonadota bacterium | reverse complement strand
ACAACGCAACGCAGGTGTTGCTGACCTACATGTATGAACGAGGCTGGGAGCAGAGCCAAATGGGTCAGGCTTCAGCAATCGCGGTGTTCAGTTTCTGCCTTTCGATGATTCTTGGCGCAGTTGTTTGGCGCGTGATTGGTAAGAACCCAGAAACTCCCCGGAGATCTCACGCGATATGACTCGGCTTTTTGGAAAACTGCTCCTGATCTTGTTCGGAATCTCGATCCTGGTTCCCTTTGCTTGGGTGCTTCTTTCGTCGCTCAAGACAAGCCACGAAATTACGGGGACTCCGTGGGCAATGCCCGAAACTGCGCACTTCACAAACTACGTTAAAGCTTGGACGGATGGCGAAATTGGTATCAGTTTCTTCAATTCACTCTTTGTAACGATTGGCACTTTGGCGATTTTGATTCCGACTGGATCGATGGCGGCGTACGTCCTCGTCAAGTATCCGTTCCGAGGTTCTCGACTCATCTTAAACTCGTTTATGGGAGGGCTAATGTTCCCAAATTTCCTCGTGATTGTTCCGCTATACATGCTCATGGCGAAACTGAATATGCTGAACACAAAGACGGGTCTCATCTTGGTTTATGTGGCTTACTCCTTAGCGTTTACCGTTTTCGTTTTGAGCGGGTTTTTTGAGCAGTTGCCTAATGAGCTCATTGAAGCGTCATTTCTTGACGGTTGTACCCATTCGGGTTGCTTCTGGCGAGTCATGTTCCCCCTCGCCAAGCCAGGAATTTTGGTTGTCGCGATTTTTAATGCGATCGGGTTGTGGAATGAATATCCACTTGCTCTTGTCTTGGCACAGACGAAGAATGTTCAGACGCTGCCCATTGGCATTGCCAACCTGACTCAAACCCAGCAGTATGCGGGGGATTGGGGAGCTTTGTTTGCGGGCATTGTCATTGTCATGCTCCCGGTCATGATTATTTACCTGATATTCAAGGAGCAGATTCAAAAAACAATGTTGGCGGGCGCATTGAAGGGATAGAAATCAACATGTGACATGCTGCCATGCAGCAAGTCACAAGCGCGAAAAAACATGACCCAACAGAAACGAATTTTTCCGGCTTTTGCTTGAAGCTCGCGGCTTCTTCCCTTGTAGCGCTTCCTAACGCCCGTTCAAGAAGTAAAGATTTCGAGTTTTTCTGTCAAAATTTTAGACCGTGGCACGTTTTTTTGTCACAAAATGGAATTGTAATGAATCGAGGGATAATTATCGGACTTGCTCTTGCGACGCTGAGTAGCGCAGCAATGGCTCAAATCAGCGTGAGTGTGGGTACCTATATGCCCAAAGATGCGACGATCAAAAGTATTTTTGGTTCTTCGTCTTTGGCCTGGGGATTCGGGCTAGGAACTGCAAGCCGAGCAAACCGAGCCGGTCTTGGTTTTGATATGTCGGGCATTTCGCTTTCAGCATCAAACAATCGCTTCTTCTCAATCGGCGCAACCTATGGCTATGAAGTTCAAAGCGGGAAAGGCTCGTCAACGATGACCTATGCTCGCATAGGAACGGGAGTCGGATATTTCGATTACGACTTAACGGTTGGGTCTAGCAACCTGACTGGTCACGTCGCGAAGCAGTACTCCTTGGCCGAAGCTGGCGTGGTTCTCGGGAACCGGGTAACCGTCTCCGCCCAATACATGTTGATGCCAAAGCTTTCGGGACTTGACTTCAGCGGTCTCCGCTTAGCGGCGATGTACTCGTTCAGCAATTAGCAACTCCACCTTTAAAAGCCTCGAAGCACAGCTTCGGGGCCTATTTGTGTTTGAATCAAGGCGATTTTAGCCGTTCATACCACGCTATAATTTCTTCATGCACCGTGCATTTGCCGTTGTCGTTGCTTTGATTGCCGCCATGTCATTGGGATCTTATTCTTTAGGTCAGCGTCCGATTCCCGACCCTCGTCATCTGGAGTGGCACAAGATGGAAACCTACGCGTTTGTCCATTTCGGCCCAAACACATTCTCAGGAAACGAATGGGGAAACGGAAAGGAAAAGCCAGAAACGTTTAATCCGACTAAGCTGGACTGTAATCAGTGGGTTCAAACGTTCAAGAAAGCAGGAATGAAGGGCGTAATCATCACCGCAAAGCATCATGACGGCTTCTGCCTGTGGCCAAGCAAACTATCCACCCACACCGTCATGCAGTCGCCGTTCAAGCGCGACATTCTCAAAGAGCTTTCGATTGCATGCAAAAAAGAAGGCATCAAGATGGGGGTCTACCTCTCGCCATGGGATCGGAACCATCCGACCTACGGCACCGACGGTTATAACGATACGTTTGACGGCATGCTACACGAGGTGTTGTCGAACTACGGACCAATTTTTGAGGTGTGGTTTGATGGCGCAAACGGCGAGGGACCGAATGGCAAAAGACAGGTTTACGATTGGAAGCGGTACATTGCTACGGTCAGAAAGCTTCAACCAAACGCCGTGATCTTTAGCGATGCCGGACCTGACGTCCGATGGGTTGGCAACGAGAATGGGGTTGCGCCGGAAACCAGTTGGTCCACGATCAACCGCGACCGATACGTTCCCGGCACTTCGCTTTATAAGGAGCTGAGCGAGGGAACTGAAAACGGAGCCAACTGGGTTCCTTCTGAGTGCGACGTGAGCATTCGTCCAGGCTGGTTTTGGCGAAAGTCGGAGGATGCAAAAGTCAAATCCCCGGCTCAATTAGAAGAGCTTTACTACAACTCAGTTGGGCATAACAGCTCGTTCTTGCTCAATGTTCCGCCGAATGACCAGGGACTGATTTCGGATGCCGATATCAAGGCGCTGAACGGTTTTCATGAGCGCATCTCGAAAACGTTCGCCCTCAACCAGGCGGTGAAGAGCGACGAATCCGATAGTGCTTTCCCCTTTCATATTTACAAATCTGCCACCTTCGATACAATCGAGATTGGCGAAGACATGACGAAGGGTCAAAATGTTGGCGAGTTCACAGTCGAAGCTGAGATTGAAGGCAAAATGACGCCGATCGCCTCGGGAACGACCATCGGAAACAAGAAACTAATCCGTTGCAACCCGATCACCACCAAGGCGGTTCAGATCAAGATCACCAAGCACCACGGCCCGGTCCGCATTACCAAATTCGGGCTCTATGCTTCCCCAACCATCGGCAAAGATTTCACCCACGAAACCAAAGAGCAAAAGGACGTTCGGATGGCGTGGTGGAGAGAAAGTCGCTTCGGAATGTTCATTCACTGGGGACTGTATTCAGTTCCGGCGGGCACATGGAAGGGCAAAGTCTATCCGGGCGCCGCCGAATGGTTGATGTACTCCGCGCAGGTACAGGCGATTGATTGGGAGCCGCTACAAAAGCAGTTTAATCCGGTCAACTTTGACGCTAAAAAGATCGTCGGAGCAGCTAAATCCGCGGGCATGAAGTATATCGTGATTACGAGCAAGCACCACGAGGGATTTGCCATGTATCCGTCGGGTCAGGGCACTTGGAATATCGGGTACACGCAGTTTAAGCGAGACCCTCTGAAGGAGTTGAGCGATGAGTGCAAGCGGCAGGGCATCAAGTTCTGCACCTATCATTCGATTATGGATTGGCATCACCCGGACTTTATTCCGCACGAAAAGCACGACAAGCGGGACGCATCTCATGCTGATTATGAGAAGTATGACAAGTACATGCGGGCGCAACTGAAGGAAATTATCACGCGCTACGACCCAGCGGTCATGTGGTTCGATGGGGAATGGCAGAGCAGTTGGAACCATCAGCGTGGAGTCGACCTTTACAACTATTGCCGATCTTTGAAGCCGGATTTGATCATTAACAACCGGGTCGATAACGCTCGGGCAGGAATGAGTGGAATGTCGACTGGAGTCGGCGCAGTTGGGGACTTCGGGACTCCTGAGCAAGAGATTCCCGCGAATGGGATCAAAGACGACTGGGAGTCGTGCATGACGATGAACGGCTCGTGGGGCTTCCATGCCAACGACACAAATTGGAAGTCAGTCGATACCCTGATCTTCAATGCAGTGGATTGCGCCTCAAAGGGCGGGAACTACCTGCTAAATGTCGGTCCGACCGCACTGGGCGAGATCCCACCAGCTTCCATCGATCGCCTCAACGGCGTTGGAGCATGGTTGAAAGATAATGGCGAAGCCCTTTACGGC
>JAYVXG010000534.1:0-4140 GCA_043785475.1 Armatimonadota bacterium | reverse complement strand
CCTCCTCGTGCCCACAGGTACCAACCTTGAACCCCCAAAACAAAGTAAAAGACTTGAAGGCTCGAATCGGCAAACAGCTTTCCGTTGTAAAACGAAACCGCGTAAATCGCTACGTTCGCAAGTCCAATTGGCCAGTTAATGATATGCTCGACTGCAACCAAATAGACTGCGACGACTCCAGTCACAAATCCAGCGAACAGCATCCAACCCTCGTGATAATTGAGCTCAAGAAGCAGTCCAATCACAACCGAAAGAACCGTGACGATGGAGAGATGAACCAGATTGAGTTTCTTCGGCAAGGCATCGCGAGTTTACACCCGTTGACATCGCAATCACCAGGGAGCCAAACTTGGCAGGAGCGCCCCACGAATGAGAAAAGGACCCGTTGTCAAGAACATCAACCAATATCTTGAGGAAGTCGAAACCAATGATGCCCGCGACGCCCTCGCTCGCCTAAGGCGAATCATCCGTGATGAAGTTCCCGAGGCAGAAGAAGTCATTAGCTACGGAATGCCAATGGTCAAATTCCACGGCATGGTCGCCGGCTACGCCGCATTCAAGAAACACTGCTCATTGTTTCCTGGCCACACTGTTACCGATTTTGAAAACGAGCTAAAAGCGTATAAAACGTCCAAAGGAACGGTTCAGTTCTCACCCGACCGCCCTATTCCCGAGGATCTCGTACGGAGAATCGTAAGGGCCCGAGCTGACGAAAATCTCGCCATCTTTAAGGACAAACAATGATTGGTCAAACCTCTCTCTCCTCACTGCCCAATCTCCGAGACTTCAAGTCACAAAGGGCCAGCTCCTACGAAGTATCCGGCGGTAACCGAGACTGGTGGGTGATTCCGGCGGGAGTCGAGACCACAGTAATGGAGTCAGCCACTCCAGGGTGTATCAAGCATATTTGGATGACAGTCGGAGAAGACGACGAGTACTGCCGGAAGGCAGTCATCCGTATGTATTGGGACGGGCAAACTCACCCGGCCGTCGAAGTTCCGCTCGGTGATTTCTTTGGCATTGGCCATGGAATCTTTAAGAACTTCATCAGCGCTCCCCTTCAAATGAGCCCCGAAGATGGACGCGGCATGAACTGCTGGTGGGCAATGCCCTTCAACGGGGCCAGAATCACCATTGAATACCAAGGGGAAGGGAAGATCCACTTGTATTTCTACATCGATTACGAGGAGTACAAACAGCCGCACCAGGTTGAAGTCGCGAGATTTTGCTCTTTTTGGAATCGAGAAAACCCGACTGAAGGATGGCTAAAAGAAAAGCTACAGCCGCACAACTATTTGCAAATTTGGGACGAGCATCCGAATCTCTCTGATCGAGATAACTATCTCATTCTGGAAGCGGAAGGCAACGGAATCTTTGTTGGCTGCCACCTCAATATTGATTGTCGAGAGCAAGTTGGGAACGATTGGTACGGTGAAGGCGACGACATGTTCGTCATCGACGGCGAGCCATGGCCCCCGCGCTTGCACGGAACCGGAACCGAGGACTACTTCAACACTGCGTTTGGTCCGGCGACTGAGTACTGTGCGCCGTACCACGGCATCCACCTCTATTCCGGAGACGAAAACTGGCGATGGCGAGGGAAGAATTCGATGTACCGATATCACGTCGAAGATCCAATACGCTTCGAAAAATCGATCCGCGTCTCGATCGAGCACGGCGAGGCAAACGCACTCTCGCATGACTTCTCCTCGACTGCATACTGGTACCAAACGCTACCAACCAAGGCACAGCCAGAACTACTGCCCGTCGAAATGAGAATGCCGATGCCCGATGTTACGGCGGAGAAATAGGAAAAAATCGCTCTCGCCGTGCGGCCATGATTTCCGAGATTTCAGCGGAGTCGCGGCCCCGCGTTCCAAGCTTCGAAATGATGTTGTCGTAATTTTCCTCGGTGTGATTTTGGCTCAGTTTGAAAATGGCGTCCAAATTCGTCACTGTGATCGTGAATGCCTGAATTGCCGGTAACAGTCTTGAAACATAATCTTCCGGCAAATCAACGTACTGGGCTTTGACATTGGGATCGTGATCGATCATGCGAGTCAGCCTTGTGAGAACATTGATCAAGCCGTCTTGGTCGATCATCTGGAGCGAGCCGCGAGCATGAACCGCCATGTAATTCCAGGTGCTCGCACTCTCAATTCCCGTGTACCAACTCGCACTAACCGGACAATTTGGGCCCGAAAACACCGCGAGAACATCGGCGTTCGCGCTAAAACCTTGCCAATGGTCCGATCCTCGCATCACATGACCGCTCAAAATCAGTTGACCATCCTCTTCGTCGATGAGCACCGGAACTTGGGTTGCAATTGGCTTGCCGTCGATCCCGGCTCCCGTGATGAGAGCAAACGGATGGGATCGCATAAACTCCATGATTGCCTCATGGTCGTCCTCACGGTATTTGGGAATCTTGTACATGGAATCTTAGAGAGTTTACTTGCTGATGAGTGTCCTGAGCATGCTGCCTCCGAGGTACAGGGCGGTAACATCCAAATATGATCACTGGTGTTTTGGTTGCTCTCGTCGCTCTTTCTATCGTGAGTTCCGCGCCTACTTTGGCTCTCATCGACCAAAAGGCAACCCATCAAACCAAGGCTCTCTACGCCAACCTCAAGAAGCTGTCGAAAACACACATTCTGTTCGGACACCACAATGCCACCGAATACGGTCATGGCTGGTCGGACGAAGAAGGCCGCTCCGATGTCAAATCGGTGGTCGGCTCGCACCCGGCCGTAATCGGAGTCGATTTCAACGGCCTCAGCGGCCACGGCAAAGCTGACATCGCGAAGGAAAAGATTCGACTGCGCAAAGTAATCACCGATACGTACAATCGGGGAGGAGTCATCACAATCTCGCTCCACATGTCTGACCCTGTCCATGGTGGTGGATTCAATGCACAAAAGATAGGGCCAACCAAGACCGTAAGCGAATTGCTTCCGGGCGGCTCCCATTACGAAAAGATGAAGACGATTTTGTTTGACATTGCTGATCTCGCCAAAAGTTGCAAAGGCAAAGACGGCAACCTGGTGCCAATGATTTTCCGGCCGTGGCACGAGTTCGATGGCGACTGGTTCTGGTGGGGACACGCTCATTGCACCACCGAGGAATTCAAGTTGCTCTACAAAATGACCGTTACGGAGATTCGCGATGTGAACGAGGTTCATAACTTCATCTATTCCTTTTCCCCCGACTGCAAGTTCATCAGCGAAGCAGATTTTCTCGAACGATATCCCGGCGACCAATGGGTCGATATGGTTGGGTTCGACGACTACGCCGACTTTGGTCGAGACCGCTACGATCTTGTCGCAGGCTTAAAGAAACTGACAATCGTTTCAGACTATGCAAAGCAGCACGGTAAGGTAGCAGCGTTTACTGAGACCGGGCTGGAAAGCATTCCAAATCCAACGTGGTGGACGGATACGCTCCTCAAAACTCTCAAATCTCCCGGGCTCGAATTGAGTTACGTCATGGTTTGGCGCAACGATCAACATAGCCCAACCCACTTTTACGCTCCATTCCCGGGCCAGGTCTCGGCACCAAACTTTCAGAAGTTTTACGACGATCCGTTCACGCTCTTCGAGAAGGATCTGAAGTCAATTTATCGATGAAAACAATTCACGATTACCAACACCATCTGGGGTGGGACAATTCATTCGCGCCGGTCATCACAATCGAGCCAGGAGAAACGGTCGAGTTCCAAACAGTTGACGCCTCGGGTGCTCAACTAAGTCGGTCTTCCACCGTCGCCGATATCGCAAGCCTCGATTTTGGCAAGGTGAATCCCGTCAACGGTCCAATTGCCATTGAGGGCGCCGAACCGGGGGACTCGATCAAAGTAACCCTTCTCAGTTTTGATATGGAAGGATGGGGGTGGACCGCCAATATTCCTGGATTCGGACTCCTGGCCGACCAGTTCCTCGACCCCGCCCTCCACATTTGGAAGTTTGACCCAATCTCGCTGGCACCTGCGGCGTATGGCCCCGGTGGCCGAGTGCCGCTCAAGCCGTTTTGTGGAACGATTGGTCTTGCCCCCGCCGAAACCGGAGCGCAGAGCATTGTCCCGCCCAGAAGAGTTGGCGGCAATATGGACATTCGGGACCTCAGCGCAGGAACAGAACTCTA
>JAYVXG010000533.1:0-4150 GCA_043785475.1 Armatimonadota bacterium | reverse complement strand
ATGTTGGAGCAGCACGGTTTAGAAGGTCAAATTGATTGGGATAAGGGTGGAATTCTCCTTGCCGGGAGTCCGCTCTTCTTCGGTTTTCAGGCAGTGATCATTGACTGGAAGGAACTTCCTGATCACGCCAAAGTTGGGCTTCTTCAAAGCTTCACAAAGGCGATTCAGGAAAATCTCGAATCGGCTAAGGTACCGATTCTCGACCGATTGGATGACCTGCGAATTCGGCTCGCCAGTGATAATGGATTGCAGACGATTAACGAATTCATTTCTCGAAAAATCAGCGATCATTTGTACGGCGTGTTAATGCTCGAAGGGCCAAACGCGGTGAACCCAGTTATGGCTGACGCGGCCAGGGCTTCCGGTAAATCGAACGACGAACTATTGGATCTTGCCTTGGCGAACGTTTGGAAGAATGCGACTCCCCAGGTGTCAAGAAGGGATACTGACATTGGCACGTTCACTTACATCGATAGCCAAGTCTTTGGTGCGACGATGATCATGCTTTTGGATCGGTTTACGGAGAAAGACGAAATCTACTGGGCCTGTGCTCCATGTCGCGACATGACGATTCTACTGAAGCCAAAATCTCCTGATCGCGAAAGCTTGGACAAGTTCTGTCAGCTTGTTGGGCTTACGAACCAAAAGAGCAACTACGCGATCGAGCCGTTTATTTTGGAATGGAAAGATGGCAAGGTAGTTGACCTTTGCGAGGTCCGCGGCGACTTTATTGAGCTGAAGGACTAGGTAAGGCGCGCGGGAAGCTTGTGAACTTCGTTCTTCCCCTCCATGGCACGCCGAAAATTGCGGTACTAACACAGCAATATCCGCCGTTATGTACATCATGCGGCCAACAAACTCAAAGAAACCTTTCTCCTTCAACGGCCCAGGGTTAAAGAAATGAATCTAATACTTCCTCCCGTAGGAGAAATTCAGGACTTTGCTCAAAGTATTGTCAACACCGTACGCGGACCGATTCTTATCCTCGACGCCCAGCTTAAGGTTCATTTTGCAAATCGTGCTTTCTATCAAACTTTTCAAGTTTCGCCCGAAGAGACCGAAGATCATCTGATCTACGAACTGGGGAATGGGCAATGGGACATTCCTTCCCTGCGGACCCTGCTCGAAGACATCATTCCCGAGCAAACGGTTTTTAACGACTTCGAGTTGACGCACGAATTCCAACGCATCGGTCGCAAAGTCATGTTACTCAATGCCCGCATCCTGCGGTCGGGTGAGCGTACCAAGTACTTGGTGCTTGCAATTCAAGACGTAACCGAATCTCGACGGATTCACGATCTCGAAGTAAGGTACACCGCCGAGCTCCAAGAGAGCTACGGACGTTTGCAGGAGCTTGAAAAGCTGAAAGAGAACCTCACCCACATGATCATTCATGACCTCCGCACGCCCCTGACTTCGCTGATTGCAGGCATGCAGACACTCGATGTTGTCGGCGATCTCAACGAAGATCAGCGGGAAATGATGACTCTGGCCGTTACCGGTGGCCAGACCCTGCTCGGCATGATCAATGACCTACTAGATGTGGAAAAACTTGAGTCGGGGTCGATGGAACTTAACTACAGCCAGATATCCACAAGCGGGCTTGTCGCTGCCGCCGTAACCCAAGTAGCATCACTTTGCGAGAGCTACGGCTTGAGCGTTCAATCCACCGTTCCAAACGCATTGCCGCCATTTCGCGGTGACGAAGGCAAACTTCGAAGAACCTTGGTCAATTTGCTCGGTAATGCAATTAAGTTCACACCGTCAGGAGGCACGATCACGCTCGAAGTCCTCCACGACGTTGAGAAAAGGTGGCTCGAATTCTCAGTCAGTGACACCGGCGAAGGCATTCCCACCGAGGCGTTCGGCCTCATCTTTGAGAAGTTCGGCCAGGTAGCATCTCGCAAGGCAGGAAGAGCGAAGAGCACTGGACTCGGGTTGACATTTTGCAAGCTGACTGTCGAGGCCCATGGAGGACATATCAAGGTCGAAAGCGAACCAGGCGAGGGCAGCAAATTTAGTTTTACGATTCCACTGGGCGGACCCGATAACTTTGTGGCGGAAGGCGATTAGCTCAGCACTACCGGGATCTCGTTTCCATTTAATCTCTCGGCAAATTCTTCGGTGGCTTCGTTGCCGAATTAATTCGACTAAACTTGTCGCCAAACTTGACCCCGTTCGCAACTGCACCGCCGTTGCTTAGGAACCAGTGGTCGCCTTTTGCCCCGGCGGCGTAATCGAATCGGTCGGTTTTCCCGGTTCCGTCGCATGAAAATTGAGAGTCGACGTGCTCCTTCCATTTTCCGTCGCTTCCGGCGACGAAGACGGGTCCGAACTCGGCCAATCTTTGCAAGTTGCCGTTGCTGCCGCCAAAGTTTTCGTTGAATGAGTACAAGCCCTTCATGAAAGAGCCGTCTTTTGGCGCTCGGAAGCTGGCGATGAGCCCCCAGGCTTTCTTTTCGTTGAAGTAAAAGTAGCCGGTGTACGTGGTGGTGTCTCCGGATGGCACCGCGTGGACTAGGAATCGGTGAACGCCGTTGGTTTTCCAGTTGTAAACCATGTGGCTGTGGCCGCCCGTGCCTTCGTTACCGAAGTCGCTTGCAACGACGCCCTCGCCCTTCTTCAGGAGCTTGACGCGGTTGTCGTCACCAACCTTGCTTCGGTCGACCGCTTCTTTTCCGGCGTCCCATACTGAGAATATGATGCGCCGCTCGGTGGGAGAGTTGACTTGGATTCCGAAGTAGCCGCGGTGCCAGCCGCACGCCTCGTAGTAGGTGTACTTCGGGTCGGTTTTGGGTCGTACTTCGTTGTAGAACCACTCGGCTTGCTCGTTTTGTTTGAGCGGGTATTTGAGATGGACGCTGGCGCAGTTGCGGCGCTCCTTGAGGTTAAATCGGGCGCCCACGGTGGCTCCACCAGTTAATTGAAGGCCGGTGATGGTGCCGCTATCTTGCCCGGCAGCAACGGGCAGCGCCTTAACAACGATCTTTTTGTAACCCGGTCTTCGGATAATAAATTGAGCAGAACCGTTGCCTTGGATTTGCTCTTTGTGGCTGTCGATCTGAATAGAGTAGGTTCGGTATGGCAAAGCGCCCTTGAGTTCGAGGCTGAGGTTGCCTTGCTTAAGATCGCCGATCCACACAAGACTCTGCTTGGGATCTCGCCATGGTCCGGCGCCCTGTCGTGATATTGGAATTCCCTCATCGTCTGGCTCTGAGTAGGCGGTGAACGCCGGAACGAAAAGAGTTGGAGCGAGGATGAGGGCAGCGAGGAGCATGATGATAGTTTAGACGAATAAGATATCGAGCAAATTATGGAGGGTCGGCATCTTGCCGTCCATCATCGCATGGAGGCCGTGCCTCGGCTACTCCGCGACCTTAAGCACGCTCAAGAACGCTTCCTGCGGAAGCTCGATCGAGCCGATTTGCTTCATTCGCTTCTTACCCGCCTTCTGCTTCTCGAGCAACTTACGCTTTCGACTAATGTCTCCGCCGTAGCACTTAGCAATAACGTTCTTTCGATACGGTTGGACCGTATCGGCGGCGATGACCTTAGAGCCGATTGCAGCTTGGATTCGGACTTCGAACTGCTGGCGAGGAACGACTTTGCGAAGCTGTTCGACGATCCCGCGCCCTCGATTGTATGAGAATGACTTGTGGACGATAAACGAGAGTGCGTCGACGATGTCGCCGTTCAGCATGATGTCGAGCTTGACCAGGTCGGACGGCTGGTATTCGTCGAGGTCATAGTCGAACGATGCGTACCCTTTGGTATTTGACTTGAGCTTATCGAAGAAGTCAAGCAAGATTTCGCCAAGAGGGAGCATGTAATAGAGGATTACGCGCTTAGGGGTTGGATACTCGGTCCGGGTGTAGGTTCCGCGTCGCTCCTGACAGAGCGTCATGACCGCTCCAACAAACTCGGTTGGGACCATGATTGTGGCCTTGACCATTGGCTCGTCAATCGATGCGATCTCATTGGCCTCTGGGAATTCGCTTGGGTTCGAAATATGGACGGTTTCATTGTTCTTTTTGTGAACAATGTAGTCGACGCTTGGGGCGGTAAGAATGAGGTCGAGATTGAATTCTCTTTCGAGCCGCTCGCGGGCAATTTCCATGTGGAGCAAGCCGAGGAAGCCGCAGCGGAAGCC
>JAYVXG010000532.1:0-13130 GCA_043785475.1 Armatimonadota bacterium | reverse complement strand
TTGGATCATCGAGGTGTCCCGCCAACTGTCCGATATATTCGATTCCTAAAACCGGATACTTGGCTTTACCGTACTTAACGATATCGTTTACAACCTTTTTGGCTCGGTCAACGGGAATCGCGAAACCGATACCCACTGATTCTCCCGTGCCCGACGCTATGGCGCTATTGATGCCGATCAGTTGGCCCTGAGCGTTACACAGTGCTCCACCGGAGTTGCCAGGGTTGATCGCAGCGTCAGTTTGGATTCCTTCTACAAGACCCTGTTCGCCGACGGGGAGGTTTCGCTTCGTCGAGCTGACTACTCCCACGCTTACCGTGTTATCGAATCCGAGCGGGTTGCCAACAGCCATAACCCATTCTCCGACTTCCAACGTGCCGCTATTGCCGAGTTCAATTGGTTTGAGGTTTTTGCCTTCAATTTTTAGGACGGCGAGATCAGATCGAGGATCGGTTCCGAGAATTTTGGCCTCAACCTTCTGTCCGTCATACAGTCGGACTTGGACGCGAGGAAATACTTCGGTGCCGTTTCGTCCGGTATGCCCCGCAACAACGTGGTTATTCGTCACGATGATGCCATCTGCACTCACGATAACGCCAGACCCAGTACCGGTCTCTTGTTCGGTCGCCTGGGATTCCATGAATCCACGCATTTTGTCAAATCGGTCGACTGAGACAACGCTGGGCATCGCCCGTTTGGCGGCCTCTCTGAAATCAAAGGAGGGAGCCGGAAGCGGGTCTGCGTTGATCGACTTGGCTCGGCCATAAACCGTTGATGTTCCTTGAAGGAAGATGTCATCCGGCTTGTTGTGGGCCGAAATCCATTTGTCTGCCTGCAGGGCTCCGAAGACACCCATGAAGCAAGCTGCGAGAGTAAGTACGAAACTAGATTTTTTCATTGATTTTGTTCCTTACGATTGGATCGTGAAAGTTATAACAATTTCTTGGAAAAGAAGTTCCTAAATGGTAGTAGATTTAGGCATTTCTGCCCGCATTTTTTGGATAGGAATAGGGTTCGCCAAATGCTGACAAATGAAATCACTGCGCGGCAATTTTTGGGCTTCAATCGTGGGTATTCAGGTGGCGGCAGCGTCCCCTGGATCGACAATCTTCTTTCTTTCCTTCTTGGCCGCGATATGTCACGAATTACGAAAAGCGTTCATCGTGCTTGATAATGTGAGTGACAGTCTCTTCATTTTTCATCTGTTGGCAATGTCAATTGGTGGAAAATGTCTTCGATCCAAGCTTGATGCCAATGCTGTTCACCCACCGCTTTCGCAATGATCGCGGAGGTCACCGCCCTTGCGTCCCGGGATGTCGAACGACCGTCGCTAAAGATGGTTGAGGCGGTCAACTTAGCGGCATCCAAGCAATATCCATGTAAACTCTGGAGGTGGAGAAAAGTAAGCAGTCGCTGATTGGCCTTGATCGCACCGAGCTAGCGGCTCTATTTCCTGACCGAAAGGATGCCAAAATGCGAGGCAACCAAATTGCCCACCATATTTATGGCCGAGCCGAAACCGATTTCGATAACATGCAGGATTTGCCGAAAAATTTTCGAGAAGTTCTTGCAGATGACTTTAAGATTTCGCCGCTTGAGATCGCGTCGCATCGAAAATCGGTCGATGGAGTTGAAAAGCTATTGGTTCACAACGGCGATAATCAGGTGTACGAATGTGTCCTCCTTCCGTACAAGGATCGTGTTTCGTGCTGCATCTCCAGTCAAGTTGGTTGTCCGATGGGTTGCACGTTCTGTGCCACGGGGCTTGGCGGATTTGATCGCAATTTGACCGCCGGAGAAATTGTCGGTCAGTATCTTCTTCTTCAAAGTTTGTCGGAACGAAGAATTTCTCACGTTGTTTTCATGGGAATGGGCGAACCGCTTCTTAATCTTCAGAACGTCGTGAAGTCTTTGAAGTTTATGCACGAGGAGATAGGCCTTTCATATCGGCATTTGACTGTTTCGACGGTTGGGCTTGTGCCGCAGATTAAGGAACTTGCGAAGGAACGATTACCTATTCACCTCGCTCTTTCTTTGCACTCTCCATTCGACGAAGTGCGGGATAAGTTGATGCCAGTGAACCAGAAGTGGCCAGTCCGTGAGGTCGTTCGTGCGATGCGGGACTATCAAACGACGACGAGCAGAAAAGTTACGTTTGAATATTTGCTGATCAAAGACGTTACCGACACGCCTGAACAAGCTCGGGCTTTAGTTCCCCTGTTGAAGGGCATGCCGAACGTCATCAATTTGATCCCATTCAATTGGGTCGATACGGGCAACGGATTCGCCCGACCCGACCGAGACCGAGTGCGCCAGTTCCGACGGATTCTCGAACAGGCTGGCATGAACGTCACTGAGCGAACCGAAAAAGGGCACGACATTGCCGCCGCCTGTGGTCAGTTGGCGGGCCAGCATCAAGGGAAATTTGCAAGGAGGAATTTATCCGAGCCATTGCCGCAGCTCTCATAATTTGCGCGATTGTGACCGGGTGTAACAAGCCCAGGCCCGAAGGGGTGGAAGGATCATCGGTCAGCAATAACGCGCCGAGTAAACCGAATAAACCCGAAGTGGTGGCAATTGCGACGGGGCAGGCAAATGATACGAGAACTGAACTAAAAACTCATCAAAAGCTATGGTTTATTGCTTGGGAAAGTGCCAACCTGGCAATGGTGCACGGCCAGCAATCCGGGATGATGTTTAAGGTGACGGGCGAGGTTTTCGAAAAAGGTGAGATCGCCAGCTCATTCTTTGCGGATCGAGCCGAGGCAGATAAGGCTGCGAATCGTCTTATCTTAGACGGAGGCATAAAAATCACTTCGAAAACGTCTCAAGCGGTCATGACGGCAAAAAAGGTGGAATGGTTGGCAGATTTAAAAGTGTTTAAAGCTAGTGGAGAAGTAGTGCTTGATAGCCCCCAAGGGGTTGTTGGTCCGGTTGACGTGCTTTATTCCGATGCCAAACTTAAGAAGGTCGCGTCCGCCAAAGAATATTTTAAAAAATGAAACGTTTTCAATTACTCATATTTCTCGGCCTATTTTCGCTCGCCGCAGCGCAGAAGCCTATTGTCTACCGAGACAGCACAAAGAACCCGAAGGTTGTTATCCAAGGGAATAAAGGATTTTTGATTCCTGGAATTGGACCGAAAGAACCCGGAAGTTTTGAACTCAGCGGGAGTGTCCAAATCAAGCGCCTTAGTGAAGGTGGCGAGACCTTGATGACGTGCGACAAGGCAACCGGAACTTTTTATAAATTGAATGGAAATACTGAGGTCGATAAAGTTCGCATGACTGGAGGAATCCGGTTCAGCCAAGGTGGCAAAAAAGAAACCACGGTTGTTGACGGAGACAGTGCCGAGTACGACCTGAAAGAGGGATTCAAGGAGATAAACGTCACCGGCCAAGTCAAAGTTTCTTTTGAAGGAGAATCTGAGAAGGCAGTTATCGGCAAGAACGGTAAGAAAGGTGTCGTCAATACGAACTCGACCATGAGTACGACGTCGAGGTCTGCAATGATTGCATTCAAATCCAAATCGGACGAAAACAAAAAGGAATATTCTGAAGTCCAGTCTGCGATCATGCGCGGTCCGATCCAATTCAACGGTCTGCAACTTATGCGAGACGCGAACGGCGAAAAACTTCAGAAAGTGTCGGCCAAAGCTGATCAAATGCGATACACGGTCTACGGAGCTTCTAAACATCCGGAAGTCACTCTCGAAGGAAACCTCGAATTTCACGTAGCGGATGGAACGGGCGATGGATCGACAGTCGAAGGCGGGAATACGCTTGTTTTGGAGCTCAACAGTAAGAACGAAATTGTGAAAATGAAATTTGTTGCGGAGGAAGGAAAGCAGATCAAGAGCTCTTTCGTCAAAGGGGAATCCAAATCCCCAAAGAAAGGCAAGAAAGGTGGGGTTTGAGAATATCGGCCGAAAACCTTGAGAAGAAATATAAGGGACGTAAAGTCGTCAACGGCGTTTCTTTTACGGTGAACACGGGCGAAATTGTGGGCCTACTTGGCCCGAATGGAGCCGGTAAAACGACTTCGTTTTACATGACGGTTGGGCTAGTGAAGCCCAACGCCGGCAAGGTATTTCTTGATTCAAAAGAGGTGACCAAATGGCCGATGTTCAAACGGGCTCGGGCTGGAATTGGCTACTTGCCCCAAGAGACTTCGGTTTTCCGAAAGCTGACGGTTCGAGACAACTTGCTCTTGGTGCTTGAGCTTGCCGGAAAATCGAAAAAGGAACAGCGATCGAAAGTCGACGAACTAGCCCAAGAATTACACATAACCGAACGTTTAGATTCGGTCGCCGGGGTTTTATCGGGTGGTGAGCGGCGACGCGTTGAAATCGCCCGGGCGATGGCGACCGAGCCGATGTTCATCTTGCTGGATGAACCGTTTACCGGTATTGACCCCGTAACAATCGAAGAGATTCAGGCGATCTTGTTCAAGTTGCGCGAGCGGGGAATCGGGATTCTGATTACCGACCACAACGTTGTTGCGACCCTGAGAATTACGGACCGAAATTACATTCTCATTGATGGGAAAATTGTAGCCGAAGGCACCGGCAAGGAGATCACCGCTAACGAGCAAGTACGGAAGCATTATCTCGGGCATCAGTTCGGAACAGATTTATTCGAAGACGATGAAAAGAATTGATCGGCTGATTGCGGGCGAGATAGTGGGGCCGTGGTTCTTCGGAGTCGCGATGTTCTCCTCGTTGCTGTTGGCGGCGACATATTTGGGTCGGATCGCCGACTATGTTGTTCAAGGATTGCCGGTTTCCTTGATCCTCAAGATCACGTTGCTCATGTTGCCACCGATTCTGGTGAACGGGTTTGCCATGGCGACTCTTCTTGGCGCGCTGCTCGCGTTTGGCCGGCTTTCCGGTGACTCCGAAATTGTTGCCCTTCGGGCTGGGGGTGCGAGCATTTACCGCATTATTCGGCCCGCGGCCATCTTCTCGCTCGGTGTTGCTGCTCTCACGTTCTATTTTAACAACACCCTGGTTCCGAATTCAGTTAAGGAGTTTGAAGGACTCACGGATGTTGTTTCCAAGACCCTCAAAAAGAAGGGTTCCAAGCCGATATTCCAACCGATTATTGAAGATGACACGCTGAAGGCGATGATCATGGCCAAAGATTTTAACCTTGGGACTCAGACCCTTTACGGAGTTACAATCACGGCACTTGATGCCCAAGGAGAACCGACGTTCCTTTTGACCGCGAAAGGTCTTCACTATGAAACGACCAAAGAGTGGCGAATCATGGGCCCGACAAAACTCTTTAGTGCCGATGGAAGGGATTATTCTGAAATAAAGGGGGATATATGGCCGGGGCAACTGCCCAAGCTAAGGGAACCACCCGAGAAGATTGGAGTGCAGGAACGTAAAAACCCTGACTATTTCACGATTGCTGAGTTGCAAGAATTGCTCGCGAAAGCCGATATTGACAAGTCACTGACCCCGGAGCAGTACAGAAATCACGAGTATTGGCTATGCAATAAATTTGCTGTGCCGCTTGCGGCACTCGTGTTTGGAATCCTGGGCGCAGCATTGGGCATACGGTCTCACCGTGCTGGTACCGCGACTGGATTCGCACTTGCCGTGGGCATTATGTTTACCTACATGACCTTGGCAAACTTTATGAATGTATGGGCGATGGGCGGCGTGATTCCCCCATTCGTTGCGTCTTTTACTCCAATCGTTCTCGGACTCGGGGCTGCAGTTGTTATAATGTGGCGAAGGAACACAGGTTAATTTGGATCTTCAATCGCTTTTCTTTGTCTTTGTAGTTATCGCAATCGGCGGGTTTTCTGCTTATCTCGCGGATATTCTGGGCTACAAAATTGGCAAAAAGCGGTTGTCGATCAAGCGAATCCGCCCCAAATACGTTGCGAGAATTAGTGTCGTCATTGCGGGAATGCTCATTCCGATCTTCACGATGCTGATTCTGTACGGGGTCAGTTCCACTTTTCGGACTTGGATCACCCGAGGAAGCGAGATCGTCAAGGATCTGGAACAGAAATCCCGAGAGGTCGACAAGGTTAACGGTCAGCTCGTTGAAGGCGAACGTAAGAACGCCGACTTGTCGAACAAGAATCGGATTATCGATAATGAGCTGAAGAAAAAGCAGACTGATGTCGATCTGAAGGAAGCGAAACTGACGAGTCAGAAAGCTGAAGTCACCAAGCTAAACGCATCAATTTTCAATTACGTTCAAGAAAAGAATAAAGCTCAAGCTGAGCTAGGACCGTTGAAGTCCAAACTTCTAACCATTCAGAAAGAGGTAGGTGAAGTTCAAAAGAGCTTGACCGCAGCCAATCATTCCCTCGTGGAGGCGAAGAATTCTCTCCTAGACGCTAAGGCTAAATATAAAAAAGCCTCCAGTGACTATAGCTTAACCTCGTCGGAGAATCTGAAGTTGACAAGCGACAATTTCGAGCTTGAAAAGAAAAATAAAGCTGTTCAAAAAGCGTCCGACGATCTCCAAGTGGTCATCAGCAACCTGAACAAAGACCTTGAGATTCTTAAGGGTCAGAAATCCACCGCCGAATCCGAAACCCAGCGAGCAAGGTCTGATCTCACTGTGGTTCTCAACGAATTAACGCGAATCCGATTGGAAGCGAGGGCTGCGGCACAGGACACTGAGGTGGCTTATCGCCTCAAGCCAATCTCGTATTTGCGCGGCGAGGAACTCACGAGAATTTCGATTCCGGAAAATGTTTCACAGTCTGAGGCAGTCGCAATTTACCGATCCTTGCTCCGAAGAGCTAAATCCATCGCTTCGGATCACGGTGCGAAGCCAGATCTTGATAATTACCCATTTATCGGTTCAGCTGGTTCGCTCCTATCGGGAACAGGAACCGACTACTTAACTGAAGATGAGGTTGAAAAATATTGGGTCGGCCAACTGAGAAATTTAAAAGATCCCGCGATCATGATCGCAAAATCGGCGACGAATCGATTCGAGACTGAACCGATCGCGCTCGAAATCATCATCCTTCCCAATCCAATCGTTTTTCATAAGGGCGAAATTGTCACTGAATCTAAGATTGATGGACGGGTAAGCGATATTGATATCCTCAACGGAATTCGAGACTTTCTCCGGACTTTCGTGAATACGAAAGCAAGGTCTCGCCACATGATTCCGGTTCTAGCTCGCGACGGCGAGTCGTACGGCGAGTTCACCCAGAATCAACTGCTTGGCGCAGTTGTCGCGGTCAAGGCCGTCCCGCGAGTGGCCCGATTGGTCGCGGTAGCTCGCCAAGACATCCGCGCAGGCGACTCACTCGACATCGCGTTAGAGGTTCACTAATCAAAAAGACCGTCCTTTCTATCGACCCGGGAACATCCAAATGCGGGATGGCTCTTGTCCAACGGGCGGAGGACGGATCGATCAAACTTTTATGGCATGACGTTGTACCTGTCGATGCTGTCATCGTCAAACTTCACGAGGCGTATATTGTCGAAGAATTTCACCTCGTGATTATTGGGGATTCGACCGGGTCCAAGAAAGTGAAGACGGACCTCCGAAGGCATCTGCCCAGTATGGGAATTCTCGTGATTGACGAGAAAGAAACCACGATTCAGGCCCGTGAAAGGTACTGGGAATACAATCCTAGAAAAGGTTGGAGAAAGTTCCTTCCAGCCACTCTCCAGGTTCCCCCAGAGGCCTATGACGACTATGCTGCACTGGTACTTGCAGAGCGTGTTCTGAGTGAAGGGTGACCGAAAACCGGTAAAATGAATCTATATGTCCCCCAAGATACGAAATATAGGCATCATTGCGCACGTTGATCACGGGAAGACGACCCTAGTAGATGCGATTTTCAAACAGGCAGGGACGTTTCGTGAAAACCAGCACATGGGCATTCGTGTCATGGATAGCAACGACCTTGAACGCGAAAAAGGCATCACAATTCTTTCCAAAGTAGCTTCGGTTCACTACATGGATACGAAGATCAACATTGTCGATACTCCAGGCCACGCCGACTTCGGCGGTGAAGTTGAGCGAGTGCTCAGCATGGTCGATGGCGTGCTCCTCGTTGTCGACGCGAACGAGGGCCCAATGCCGCAAACTCGGTTCGTCCTCAAGAAAGCGTTCCAGAACGGCCTCAAGCCAATTGTATTTGTCAATAAGATCGACCGTGAGAATGCTCGACCGGAATACGCCTACGACAAGACTCTGGATCTCTTCATCGATCTCGGTGCAGACGAAGATGCTTTGTTCTTCCCCGTGCTCTACGGTTCGGGAATTGGCGGTTACGCCAGAGCGAACCCGAAGGACGAAAATGACGATATGCGCCTGTTGTTCGAAGCAATTATTCAGCACATTCCAGAGCCAAAGGTTGAGCAAGAGGGTCCCTTCCGGCTTCAGGTCAATAACCTGGACTACAGCGACTATCTTGGACGCATGTTTGGCGGTAAGGTTCTCAGAGGCGAAGTCAAAGTTGGCGACCGCGTTGAAATGATTCGTGAAGATGTGGTTAAGAAAGTTGCCTTTAATGTGTCTAAATTGTGGACATATGAAGGCATCGAACTGAAGGATGTCGAATCGGTCGGTGCGGGCGAGATCGCGATGCTCGCGGGTCTCGACAATGTTCTGATTTCCGACACGATTGCGATAATCGATACCAGCGAAGCGCTCCCGGCCATCAAGGTTGAACCAAGCACGCTCTCCATGAACTTTTACGCAAATAACTCGCCGTTGGCGGGCAAGGACGGCGGGAAGTTCCTCACGATCCACAAGATTCGAGATCGAATTTTGAAGGAAGAAGCAGTTTCAGTTTCGATCAAGGTTGACCCCGACGCAGCTTCGGATACCGTCAAGGTTAAAGCTCGAGGAGAACTTCAGCTCGCGATTTTGATTGAAACAATGAGACGAGAAGGGTATGAGATGCAAATTTCTCGACCTCAAGTTATTCTCAAGCGGGACGAAAACAATAAGGTCCTTGAGCCAAGCGAAGCCGCGACTCTCGAAGTTCCCGAAGAAGCAGTCGGTGGAGTTATGGAAGAAATGAGCCGAAGAAAAGGCGACCTTCTGAACATGAGAACGAACGACAATGGAACCCAGTCTCTTGAGTACTCAATTCCAACTCGAGGTCTTATCGGCTTCCGATCGATGTTCCTGACGCTCACGCGTGGTCTTGGGCTTATCGGCTCACTTTTCGATGGCTACAAACCGTATAAGGGAGAAATTGCCTTCCGCGTTCAAGGTTCGTTGATCTCCAAGGACTCGGGCCGATTGACTCGTTATGCGTACGAGGATGTTATGGTGCGAGGAATGTTGTTCTATCCGGTCGGAACGGCCCTGTACAGCGGCATGATCGTCGGAGCCTGTAGTCGAGACGAAGACATGATTGTTAACGCGACCAAAGAAAAAGCCGCCAACAACATCCGGTCGGCGACTTCAGAACAGACCGCGTCCCTGGACCCTCACAAGGACTTCTCGCTCGAGCAAGCCCTGTCTTGGCTCCGCGATGACGAATTGCTTGAGGTCACGCCAAAGCAACTTCGATTCCGAAAGAAGGTCCTCGACCACTCCGAGCGACGCGTCTCCGAACGACGAAGCGAAGTCGTCGTTTAGTCGAATTCTTCGATGGCACTGATACGCAACACGACGAAGGAGTGGCGCTTATCAGTGTTAACCTCGATGCCTCAACCCTTAGAGCGGCCGATAAATTTGAATCGGCAATGAGGTTTGTTCCTCTCGTAGCGTTGAAGGTTTAAACTTTAATGTTTGAGTTTTCTTTCGCCCAACTCGATAAGACCTCAAGTATTTCATCGACTCCATAGTACACACCCGGAATCATATATTTTCCGTTCTTGGTATGCACCCAAGTACAGGGATCTTCTCCGCGCAGAATCTCGATGGATTCAATATCTTCCTTAGGCAAGTCTTTGGCGACCTTGCCAAGTAAATCGTAAACCACGATGCGATTTTTCGTCATCTCGATCCTGCAAAGTTTCGTGAGAATTGGAGTGCTGAGAAGGACAATCGTCCCAACTGCGGCGAACACGTAAGATGCAACCGGCAAAGCACTAAGAAGGGAGTATGCAGACAACAGGAGAAACAGTGAGCAAACTACGGGAACTAGCCAGAACATCTTCCAAGTTTTGACTGGTTCATCAAGGCTCGAATTCTCAGATTCGTTGAGGGCCGATGGAGGTTCAGGCATACTCACACTCAAATTCCGGCTCGATGCCATTTTGCTCCCAAATCTGGAAAATCACCTTCATCAACTTCTGATGCGCGAGTTACCGCTCGGTTGGAGTCATGGCCATGTAGTAGTCCAACACATCGAGATCGACGCCATTTTCGTCGATATTTGGCGTATTCGGTGATGCCGAAGGCTACATACGATCATTGTAATACAGGGCACCTCGTCATCGTATAATTTCAGGGGAGGAAATACGATGCAAGCCAGACGATTGCCATGGATATTGTTCGGATTGTGCGTCATTCCTTTTGTAGCAGGGATGAGCCCCTTACAAATCGGCGACCCAGCAAAATGGACAACATCACAATGGACTGCGTGGCGAGATGATCAGATCAAGCAGATATTTGCGCCAACATTTGAATCCGGAAGTGAAAAGGTCCTGCTACGGCATGATGTGGTCACTAAATCGACAAGTGCCTACGCGTATCTTTCGCAGTTCGTAGCCAATCCAAAGTTTCTAAAAGACCCAGGTCGTGGAAAGGCTCTCGGACATTTTGTCAAGTTTGTTTCGGCCTTGCACATGTTAGGAAAGCATGATGCCGCAGGAGCTTCAACCCACCTCCTTGGTATGAGCGTTTCTGACTCTCAATATTGGACCCGCATTTCTAAATGGGTGTCGTTTCCTCCTTTGCTTAAGAGTCAAGTGTTCTTAAATCTCCTCAGTAGTCCGACTACTTACAAGAGCGCAGCCGACATGATTGAAGTTCAAAACAGATCGCTTTCAGACAACGAGAAGTGGACCGTGGCGCTGTTCCGAGCGCAATTTGTCAAATCAGCCGACGATACGACGTACGGCCGGATGCTGGTACTTGTACCCAACGAGAAACTATCCGATGGTCGCATCCTCGACAAGTGGATCATGTTTGCCCTTGCCACGCCAGACATGCCGGCCGATTCTCCCGTGCGGAGCGTTTCGTTCATCGCTACCGTAAGGGACCCGGCCAAGCCAAACACTCATCAAGCATTTTTTTGCGACTTCATGCGCGATTCATTAAATGGAGAAATCTCGCTGAACCCGACCCTATTGATGAACAATAGCCCGAGCAAGAACTGCTATGAATGTCACAAGTCGGCAATCTTGCCCATCCGTCCCAAGTACGGGCTGCGATTTGATTCGAAAAACGTCTTGCGAGAAGATTCGTCGGGCCAAAGTGCGGTTTTGCAGCAAGTGAACAGCATGGTATCCAAGTACGGGTACACCGACTTTGGCTTGCTTGATCCCGACTCCTACGGGCCAACTCTCGGGTTTAGGCATAAACCAATTACTACCGAATCTATCGCCGAATGGACCAATGGCATCCCCCTTACGCCCGCATCTGCGGCAAAAATCCGAGCGGCGATGAATTGCGCGAGTTGCCACGACGAATTCGCAAAAATTAACTATCCGCTAGCTCTGCGGAGCGACCAAGAGCTCAAATCATTTGAGGCAAAGAACGGCTTGGTTCAAACGACAATTGAGCAAGGGTTTATGCCCCCAAATAACACCCTCAACACGACTGAGAGACACGCATTATGGGTGTGCCTGAGCAAAGAGTACTTAAATTTGGCCAAGCACGAGGGCCTCTTCTTGGATTGGTTAAGAGGCAGTGACTAGAGGTCAACCGTGTCCAACTGGGTTTCGCCGCTGGTATCAACCCGAAACACCTTTGAGCCGGGATTCGCCGAGATGCATTGATGCAGTTTCTCATCAATGAAATGCACCGCCGTGTGGTCCTCACTCGCTAAGCCAGGGCAAATCTCTCCGTTTTCGAGCATCCGCTTGAGCGACGGACGGCGATCCGCTTCAGAATCGTAGTGCGGACAAAAACTGCCTTTCAGCCATCCCAGGCCCTTCCACGGTGCCAGCGGCCCCATCGAATCAGTGCTGAACTCCTCGAACCAGCAATTCGCTCCCGCGCTAATCCCGGCAAGAACGGTTCCGTTTTCGTAAGCTTTACGAATCGCGGTATCAAGTCCCCAATCCTTCCACAGTACGACCAGGTTCCGAGTGTTGCCGCCGCCGACATAGATCACGTCTTGCTCCATCATGAAGGCATCAAAATCGAGCCGATGTGGCCAATACAGGCTCAAGTGAGATGTTTCGCAACCAAGCGAGCCGTACGCACCGTGAAATCGGTCGATATAATCTTGGCTGTCCGCCGACGCAGTCGGAATGAAACAAACCTTTTTGCCGCGAGTACTAGACAAAATATAGCGGTCAAGGGCCAGATTCTCTGGTTCCTGACTAAAGCCCCCTCCGCCAATCGCTACTATTTGTCGCATAGGCACTATTTTGGCTTAACCAAATGAATGTCTCATCCGTAAAATGAATTGATCATGAGCGCGCGCTACACACCAAAGGACATCCACCCTTCGATTTTCGAAGCAGTTTTGAGCGTGACCGGGGCCTACATGAGCGGAACCCTGACCGATCCGAAGGCCGTCAAGGCCGCCACAAATCACTCATCCGTATGGTTTGCCGAGTATTGGAAAGGCATGTTTGCCGTCTTACTTGGCCTACTCGGTTCAGTGGCCGCAACAGCGTTCGCCGCCCAAATGCATCTCGGTAAGGGCGTAACCGTTCTAGTCTTTATGACCTTCATCGCCTTGTCCTTATTTGCCGGAATGAAAGCCTACGAAAAGAACAAGAAGCTTTTGACTTGGGAAGAACTGGAGGCATTGCGTCCGGCTTTGGCTCTGAACGAACATCAATCGCTGTATGTCGAGTGCCTTCAGTACGTGGAGGAGTCGAGAGTTCTTGATGAATCCCAGAAGAAGTCGTGGCGAACTGTTTTGTACAACGCTTTGGATCAAGCCCTCGTGCTCACTAAGCTTTCAGATGAAATGCAAAACTCATCAGGTTCGAGAAATCAATCGGAAAACCTCACCGAAATCTCGAGGATCGAATTGCAAATGGAACGAACATCCGA
>JAYVXG010000531.1:0-4172 GCA_043785475.1 Armatimonadota bacterium | reverse complement strand
TCTGCAGGAAGGTTGGCCTTGAAAATCAGCCAGTCTGCGTACTTCTGATCACCGGAAGCCTTCCAAGTGGGTCGTTCTAACTGGTCCGACGGAGGCATGACGGTTTGAAACGCCACGTTCTCCTCGATATACGCTTTGTTCAGATCTTCCACCGAGGGGAACTTGGTACGGAGCCAATCTTGGTAACGAACCATCAGCTTGCTGCTTACTTGGTTGGGTGCGAGCTTGAAACCCACCGTCCACATGTCGAGGGGCAGAGTCTTTAAGAACTCGTTGTACTTTGCAACTTCGGTTTGGTCTGTCCCAATTCGGGTGCTGGCAATGATTGCGGCGTCACCCGAATACTTGTCATCGAGGTACTTCGAACACAATTCTTGATCGTCGCCAAAGTACTTCGGCACCAGCGAGTTGTCGCTTTGATCGGTCGGACCCTTGAGACCAATGCTGACCATCAAGAGGAAGGGGTATAGCGTCGTGAGCGCTCCGAAAGTGAGAATTGCATAGAGGACGGCAAGGGCGATTCTCGCTCTTGGCCGCTTTCTCCCAACTTTGCTCACCAAACTCATAAGAGTAATTTACCGTTCATTGGCCCATGGACCTGATCAAAATTCGAATTCGACCAACAATCTAACTTAGTAGAATTGCTAGGTTAAGTTGCGGCCAAAACATGGAAGGGCCGCGGGCGAATTCTCGGAGTCTGACATGTCATTTCGAATCAATACAAACTTCGCGGCCCAAACGGCGCACGCCAATTTGACCACGAACTCCGCGATGCTCCAGGCGTCGATGAGTCGTTTAAGCTCCGGCTTAAGAATTACTAAAGCCAGCGACGATCCATCTGGTCTGATCTCCAGCGAAAATCTCCGATCTCAGATTGGCAGCCTTGAGGCCGCCATGCGTAACAACCAAGACGCAGTCAACTATTCGAAGACGGCCGAATCTGCGTTAGCAGAAGTTAACCAACTTCTTACTGATGCGCGAGGGTTGGTCATTGCTTCGGGGAACACGGCAACGCTGTCATCGTCTCAACTCCGGGCAAACCAGGATCAGCTGGCAAGCATCGCTTCGAGTATCACTCGAATCGCGCAAACTGCCCAGTTTGGTTCCAAGCGATTGCTGGATGGTTCCTCCGGAATTCAGGCTCAGGTGAGCGCGTCCAACGAGGTTCAAGGCATATCGCTGGCAGGAATGTTTAAAAGCATTCCGATTACGGCCCAGGGCCTGATGACTCTTAATTCAATTGTGCCAGGTACCCAAGCCGGAATTACTTCATCGACTTTGACCGGCGGCGTGGTCCTCAATGCGGGCTCTTTCAGCATTAATGGCTCAACGTTTACGTTTGTCGCCGGTGCGACCGGCGCACAGGTTGCGAACTCGGTCAATGCGGCGGCATCGTCTACCGGAGTCACCGCAGTCTGGAATGGCGTCACCAATAAGCTCAACTTTACGACGAGCAGTTATGGGCAAAACGCGGTGCTAAGCTTCTCGGATTCGAGCGGCGTTGTCAGCAGCGGGCCCCCGGTGACGGTTAATGGCACAAACCCAATCGCAACGATTAGTCTTGGCGCGATGGGAACAGCTTTGTTCACCGGTGGACGGGCGGGAACCGATGGTCTCAGCCTTTTTGATCAAGATGGCAACATGGTTCGCCTCACTTCGGTCGGCAACTCGTCGGCGGGATACCCGATGACAATTGGCCAGATCACGCCGGGAAGTGCGGTTTTCCAATTTGGTGGCAATGCGGGTCAGACCGCGCAGCTAACCCTTCCAAATATGGCGGCGGCTCAACTTGGGAACGACGTCGTGACGAATATGAACATGGCGACCCTGGACGTTACGAGTCCGGGCAACCTTGCAAATGCTCTCTTGGTCGTCGATCGAGCGATCAACCAGGTTACGGCGACTCGGGGTCAAATTGGACAGTTTACGAACTACGTGCTTGAATCGAATAATCGTTCGCTTCAGGCCGCGAAGGAGAACATGACGGCGTCAGAAAGCACCATTCGGGATGTTGATATGGCGTCAGAAATGACGTCGTACACAACGTACCAAGTTCTCCAGCAGTCGGGTCTCGCCATCTTGGCGCAGGCTAACTCGATGCCACAAACCGTCCTCTCACTCCTAAAGGGCTAATAAGACAATTTCACCGAAAAGCGAAAACCTCAGCCGCTCCCTACCGTTAGGTGGCGGCATTCTTGCGTCAGGGCGGAAACGGGAGACGCGGAATCGCTGCCTCAGTAGCTCACGAGCCAAGCATGTCTGAGAATCCGATCACTTATGGACATCTAAGGTTTAGCTACTGAGGCTCAAAAAAGAACCATTCCCGCGTCCATCCTCGCGAAACTCTAGGTGGGTCACTTTCCCTGGGTCGAAGAGTTGAGAATGTGATCGAAGACTTCAGTGAACTTTGCTGAAAATCTTGGTTCCTCTTCCTCGATCTCTAAATCATTCCATAACCAAGGTGAACATATCTCAATCCACCTGCTGGCGAGCAATTTGGTATTCAATGAATATGAACAAACTAATCCCTCTTCGAGAATTTTACTTCGGTAAATGTCCACAAAATCAAATTCAAAATTACCATTGGACTCGAAAAGAACCAATGATAAAAGGATCGGCAAGAAATACAAAAAGCCATCACCAGTCATCAGGTACATTTCGGCACCAAGATATTCATTAACTTCAGGGGTGATCAATGCTTCAGGCAGGCAGGAATTCCAAGCGGATGTTTGATCCCCACGACGTTCATCAAAATGAACTTTGGCGGGACGATAACTGCACCGCACGTCATGGATCGCCCCATCTACTAACCGCTTGTCGGAGTCAGACAGCTTGTTGTAAGTAAGGCGAAAACCCATTCTGTCCTTCTACTGCGGAGCCCGTGGCGCCGCCAATCTTAACGGCTCCAGGCGTTTTTTCGCCTTGATGCCCGAGTCTTTTTCGACGCCGAAAAGGTCATACGGTTCGGCTTCATTAATCTCGACCCGAACCATGTCGCCTGGTTTTGCCGTTCCCTTGAAGATCACCAGGCCGTCGATGTCCGGGGCATCGCGGTGCGATCGTCCGATCAGCCAGCCGTCCCTAGCGTCTTCGACCAATACATCGAGTTCGCGTCCGATCCAGGCTTCGTTGACCTCTTGCGAGATTTCCTGTTGCAAGGTCATCAGCTCGTCAAACCGTTCTTGCTTGACCGAATCCGGCACTTGGTCGGCCATCGTCGCGCTTGGCGTTCCTGGCTCGGGGGAGTAGACAAATGCGCCCACGCGGTCGAGGTTCGCCTCGTTCATGAACTCCATGAGGTATTCGAATTCTGCGTCGTTTTCGCCAGGGAAGCCAACTATGAAAGTTGTACGAATCGCCACATCCGGCATGGCGCTTCGGACCTTCTCAAATAACTTGAGGTACCGTTCACCGTCCCACGGTCGGCGCATGCGCTTGAGCGTTTCGGGGTGCGCGTGCTGCAGCGGAATGTCGATGTACTTCGCCACCTTCGGTAGCGTAGCCATCGCCTCAATCACTTCATCGGTGAGGCGGTTAGGATAGAAATAAAGGATACGGATCCAGTCGAGACCATCCACGCCATTCAGCTCGCGAAGGAGTTTCGGAAGGGTGAACTCCTTATAAAGGTCGTACCCATACTGAGTCACGTCTTGGGCGATGAGGTTAATCTCTCTTGTCCCCATTCGGGCGAGGTGCTTCGCTTCGGCGAGAACTCGTTCGATTGGCTTGCTGTCGTGCTTGCCGCGGAAGCTGGGGATGGTGCAGAAGGTGCACTTGTGGTCGCAACCCTCGCTGACCTTTAAGTAGGCGCTCCATGGCTTTCCGCTTCTGGCGCGGGTCTCGACGTCAGCCCATCGGTGATGAGGGGGCGACAGGTCCACAACCCGTTCCTGCGAGGTCAAAGTCGTCTTGACGATCTCATCGAATCGACCCATTTGTCCGACTCCGATGTAGGCGTCAGCCCCAGGGGCAAGGCTCATCAACTCGGCGCCCATGCGTTGGGCGAGGCATCCGGCTACGATGACTTTGCTCGTCAATCCCGCTTCCTTGTCGCGAATCGCCTGCTTGATCGCCTCAATCGACTCTTGCTTCGAGGCCTCAAGGAACCCGCAGGTGTTGATGACGGTGACGTCCGAATTCTTGGATAGTCCGTCGATGGTGTATCCAGACTT
>JAYVXG010000530.1:0-4177 GCA_043785475.1 Armatimonadota bacterium | reverse complement strand
CGCATTTATGGCGATTCGTCCTGACGATCCGATTACTCGGCGAATTGCTCTTCACCTTCGGCAGGCCAAGCGAGGCAGCATGTGGACATCGACTCGTGATACTGCGTATTCACTGGTTGGACTGACCGCCTATTTGGCGCATACCAAAGAGCTGGCCGGTGAGACGGTCGCAACGGTAATGGTTAACGGCAAGGCCGTTCGGACGACAACCTTGAACGGAAAAACCGTCAGTGATCCAGATTGGACCATCGAGATTCCGCGCCGCGATCTTGGGACTGGAAAAGTAAAAATAGAAATCCAAAAGCAAGGAGAGGGGGCGTGTTACTACTCAGCAGAGCTTCATACGCTTGATACTGCGCCGACCTTGTTGGCTGAATCGACCGATTTGGACCTCAAATTGGACCGGAAGTATTATCGATTGGAGGCTCGATCTTTGGAGAATGGCACTATGAAATTGTTGCCAAGTCGACTGCCCATCGATTCGTTTAAATCCGGTGACCTGATCCGCGTTGAACTCACGATTACGACGAAAACTCCAAGACGGTTCCTGATGATTGAGGAGCCGACTCCAAGTTCTTGCCGCGTGCAAGAGCGAGAGCAACTTGGACAATACGAAGAATGGAGCTACTGGTGGTCTCGAACGGTCATTCGAGATGATCGCTTGGCGTACTTCGTGACCGAACTTCCGCCAGGAATTCATAAGGTGACCTACACAATGAGGGCCGAACAGGCCGGAAAGATTCACTGTCTGCCGACTTCGATTGCTAACATGTACGATCCGACGAAGTTCAGCTCGACAGCCGAAACCATTTTGGAGGTGACCAAATGAAGGGCTTCGTGGCGATCGTGCTAGCCCTCGGTGGCGGAGCTGCGGCGTTGATGGCGGTGCCTAGCGAAGTCACGATTGGGTCGTATTCAACGTCGCTTACCGAACGGAGCAATAGTCAGCGACACAATGCGCGGCTTGCGCTTGGACATCTGGTCGGGGCTCGAATCGGTCCGGGCGAGACATTTTCGTTCAATGGCCGTGTTGGCTCGTTCTCCCGCGATATGGGGTACCGAAAGGCACCAGTGAGCTACAACGGACAGTTAATTGATGACTGGGGCGGCGGGGTCTGCCAGACTTCGACGACACTTTACAACGCGGCTTTGCTGGCGGGAATGCAGATCGTAGAGCGCAACCGGCACCGGTTTCAACCTTCGTACGTGCCACCGGGGCGGGACGCAGCAGTGGCTTTTTCGAATATCGACCTTAAGTTTAAGAATCCTTATCCTTATCCGGTTCGGATCGAGGGGCAGGTCGAAGACTCGCGGCTGGTTCTGAGTCTCGTTGGTTCTCAGCGGTCAAAGCCTGGCACAGAGGTCGTTTCAATCGTGAAGGAACTTCGAGAACCGAGGACCTTCGAGGTTGGGGACGAACAAGGCCACCGCCGAATTCGGAACTCGGGGAAAGTCGGTTACGACGTAACGGTGATGCGGATCACCGGGGATCGGCGAGAAGAAATCTCCCATGACAACTATCCCGCGATGAACCGCGTGGTGGAGATTAAGGCAGGCGATCACCCTAATTGACTTTCGGGGGAAAGGTACTCTCTATCCTTCATGATCCTCAAGATCAGCACGACGCATCAACCTGCGGCGGACCTCGGCTACTTGCTACACAAGAACCCGACCCGGCTGCACGAAGAGACCCTTACCTTTGGGAAGGGTTATGTGCTGTTTCCTGAACTTAGCGAGACCAAAGCCGAAGTCGCCCTGCTACTCGATGTTGACCCGGTTGGATTGGTGCGAGGTGGTTCGACTTATGACCAGTACGTCAATGACCGACCGTACACTGAATTTTAAGTTGAGCGGTCATTTTTTCCACTTGCGAGGCAAGATCACGGCACAAATCAAAGTTGTCTTGACCCATCTGATCGCACCCACTGCTTGCGAGCCAATGAGCATACAAAAATGCTGAATTTTCAATTCTCCGGAACTCTTCCAATTTCTCGCTTGTTACCTCTAGAGCGAGAGATTATCTATGGCTTTTGTTGCAAGCGTTACGCTCGGAAAATCACCCTATAAGGAGTCGGAAGGTAGACTCGCCCGACCGGTGTTATTCGGCAAACGAGATACTAAGAGAGAGGCTTTTGAACGTCACGCTGAGCGGGCGTTTAGTTCTGTGTTCGGCACCGCCTTGCGATTGACTCGCAGTCGCGAAGAAGCGGAAGATTTGACTCAAGAGGCAATTGTACGGGCGTATGAGGCGTTTGAACGGTTTGACGGATCAAATTTCAAAGCGTGGATTCTGCGAATTGTCACCAATCTCTACATCAACAAATATCGATCTCGCCAACGAGGACCACAGCTCACTTCACTTGAAGAAGACAATGTGATTGAGCCAATGTCGATCGCATCGGAAGTTCCAGATCGTCAGTTATTTGACGGGATGGTTGGTACCGAGGTTGAAAATGCTTTGCGGAAACTTCCTGAAGAATTCCGTCTTGCCGTAGTCCTCAGTGACATAGAAGAGATGAGTTATCAAGAGATCGCAGAAGCGACCGATGTACCAATTGGTACGGTAAGATCACGAATTGCTCGTGGTCGAGCAATGCTCCGAAGAATTTTGGAGAATTATGCCCTCAAAGAGGGATTTATTAAGGAAGGCACCGATCGATGATCGATACAAATATTTTGCACGCATATGTTGACGGAGAACTCTCGGAGAGAGAGCGAAATGACGTTGAAACTCGACTTGCGGATTGCAAGGCGAGCCAGGCGGAAGTTGCTTCGATAAAAGGCTTGAAATCTGCCCTGAGCAATTCCTCGAACATCGAGTATGGCGACGTTTGGGCCACCTGCAAAAGCCGACTTGATACGATCGATCGCGTTGCCAAATCAGGAAATTTCATCACGAAGTACTCGTGGGCATTTGTGTCGGCAGTTGCGATGATTGTTATTGTTGGCGGCGGTTATGCCCGTCACGCTCAAGCCAGTTCGGTGGATAGCAGTGCGTTGGCAGGAATGTTTGCGACCTCGGGACATTCGAGCCCCGAAAAGGCGGGCCGAAACGCTCAACTAGATAAGCTTCTCAGAAATGCCGATCGAAACCTTTCCGCCGTAAAGCTTCTTGCGGTTACTCGTGGTTTAGTCAACGGACTCTCCGCAGAGCGATATGATATCGAAGACGGAAAGGGACGGATGAGCCTCATCGTTCTTCCTCAGATCAGCAGCTTTGAAGGGATGACGCCCAACGCTGACGGTAAGTATTTCTATGGTCAGATCGAGCCGTCCTCCATGGCGGTTGGATGGCGAGTCAATGGCTTGGCCCTGATTTTGGTTGGTACGAGAGATTACGAATCGCTTGAGAAAGTTGCTCGAACGAGCTTCGTTCGGCCCGAGTAAATCTTTGCTTGAGGTAAAATCCGTCTTCCATGCAGGGGTATAGCTCAGTTGGTAGAGCGTCGGTCTCCAAAACCTACGGCTTTAGACTGAAAAATCAAATATATTGGGGTTTTTGTTGGGGTTTACTTCCTTTTTGCCTGTTTTACGAATAATACTTCTCCTCAATGGCTACAAAAGCAAAGACAGTTGCAGTACTTCCAAAGGGCGTCCGATTAGGCAAAGACGGACGGTTCTATTGGGAATTCGATAAGCTCCGCACTGATGGAAGGCGATTCCGCAAGGCTGGCAGTTGCAAAACTGCTGAAGACGCGATTGGCAAGTTAAATACGGCGGCGAAAGGCTTCGATTCCCACGAAGACCAATCGGGCCGCATCCCCACATTCGGGGAATGGTGCGAATACTTTAAGCTGAACATTCTGCCAGTCATGCCAAGCCGAAAGGGAACACCCTACGAAGCGACGACAGTTCAAGGCTACGTTGCTATCATCGAAGCTACATTGGTTCCGCTACTTGGGGACATCATCCTAACCAAATTGACCCCTGAACACGTCGAGGGAATGCTTAAAGCCGCTGGAGGCGAAGAGCAGACAAGAAAGAACTTTAGGAACCTGGGAAGCAAGCTTTATGAAGTGGCAGCTGAACGCGGCAAACTCCCGCATGGCTTCCTGAATCCGTTCAAGGCCGTTAAGATTGCCAAAGCCAAACGAAAGCGGGACGCTGAAGGCTATGAAATCAGCCATGTACGGGTACTGAACAAGGAAGAAGAGGCAAGGCTCATGCAAACCGCGTC
>JAYVXG010000529.1:0-4179 GCA_043785475.1 Armatimonadota bacterium | reverse complement strand
GTAACCACTGCAGTTGCCCGTGGAGACCTTTCGAGAAAGATCACAGTTGACGTTAAGGGCGAAATCCTTGAGCTGAAAAATACGATCAACACCATGGTCGACCAGCTCAACGCGTTCTCATCCGAGGTTACTCGTGTCGCTCGTGAAGTTGGTACTGAAGGAAAGCTCGGCGGACAGGCCCAGGTTCCCGGTGTCGCAGGAACTTGGAAAGACCTTACCGATAACGTAAATGTTATGGCTTCTAACCTCACCGAGCAGGTTCGAGGAATTGTAAAAGTTGTTACGGCGGTTGCCAACGGAAACCTCAAGCAAAAGCTGACGGTTAAGGCCAAAGGCGAGGTCCATGCTCTCGCCGAGACGATTAACAACATGACGGATACGTTGGCGATCTTCTCGGATCAGGTCACAACCGTAGCTCGAGAAGTGGGAGTTGAAGGGCGACTTGGTGGCCAGGCAAACGTTCCCGGCGCGGCTGGTACTTGGAAGGATCTTACCGGCAACGTAAACCTTTTGGCGGCAAACTTGACTACTCAGGTTCGCGCCATCGCCGAAGTTGCCACCGCGGTTACGAAAGGAGACTTGACTCGGTCGATTCAGGTTGAGGCTCGTGGCGAAGTTGCCGAGCTCAAAGATAACATCAATACCATGATCGGCAACTTGCGCTTAACGACGGAAAGAAACGACGATCAAGATTGGCTCAAAACAAATCTGGCGAGATTTACGAACATGCTCCAGGGGCAACGCGACTTGCGCACGGTTGGTAAGACTCTGCTCGCTGAGTTGGTGCCCCTTGTGAACGCTCATCAAGGAGTTGTTTACCAATTCAACAACGAGGATTCCAACCTCCGACTACTGGCCGCGCACGGAGCCCTGGCGGGCGAAGATTATTCGGAAGAACTGAGAATGGGCGAAGGTTTCATCGGGCAGTGCGCGCTCGATCTTCGTCGCATCGTCGTTCAAGACATTCCTCAGGACACGGTTCCAATTGGCGCCGCAATGATCAAAGTCCTGCCTAAAAGCATTGTCATTTTTCCGCTAATCTTCGAGGGCGACCTGAAAGCCGTCCTCGGTCTTGCATCGATTCATGAATTCTCGCCGGCTCACTTGACGTTCTTGGAACTCCTGGCGGACAGCATCGGCATCGTTCTCAATAGTATTGAAGCGTCGATGCAAACCGAAGAGTTGCTCAAGCAATCCCAGCAGCTTGCCGGTGAACTCCAAACTCGACAACCAGAGCTTCAGCAATCCAACGAGCAGCTTGAACAAAAAGCGCAACAGCTGGCGGAGCAAAACGTCGTTATGGAGCGTAAGAACCAGGAAATCGAGCAGGCCCGGGGCGCGCTTGAAGAAAAAGCGAAAGAACTAGCGCTTACATCTCGATACAAATCTGAGTTCCTGGCGAACATGTCGCACGAGCTTCGCACGCCGCTCAATAGTATCTTAATTCTTGGCCAACAACTGGGAGATAATGCCGAAGGCAATCTAACACCAAAGCAGGTGGAGTTTGCCCGAACCATTCATGGAGCCGGAACCGATCTGCTCAATCTCATCAGCGACATTCTCGATCTATCCAAGATTGAATCGGGAACGGTTACCGTCGAAGCCGAAAAGGTGCCGTTTAACAACATTCTCGATACGGTTCGACGAACGTTCCGCCACGAAGCCGAGAGTAGGACCTTATCGTTCGATGTGACGATCGATCCGAACTTGGATCGAAGCATGGTGACTGACTCGAAGCGACTACAGCAAGTTGTCATGAATTTGCTGTCAAACGCCTTCAAATTTACTCAGCAGGGTGGCATCGCATTGAAGGTTCGCCCCGCGACCGAGGGCTGGTCCAGTGATCACCCGATCCTGAGCCAGTCGGAAACAGTCGTTGCATTCGAGGTCGCCGATAGTGGAATTGGCATTCCTGCCGAGAAACAAAGGATCATCTTTGAAGCGTTCCAACAGGCGGATGCCAGTACAAGTAGAAAGTATGGTGGCACGGGCCTAGGTCTAGCCATTAGCCGCGAATTGGCTACGCTTCTCGGCGGCGAAATTCAGCTTCAAAGCATTTCCGGCGAAGGAAGTACGTTTACCCTCTACCTGCCGCTTCACTACGTAGGATCTGCTTCGCCCATGCAGGTCAGCGTCGATGGAAACAATGCTGGAAGAGCCATTCTCTTAGCTTCGCAGCATCGGGCCGAACAGATGGTCGAAGCCATCCCTGATGACCGCGATTCGATCAATGAGGGAGATAATGTTCTTCTCATTGTAGAGGACGATCCTAACTATGCCATGGTTCTATCAAACCTAGCGAGAAACCAAGGATTTAAGATCTTAGTCGCAACTAGGGGAGCAGATGCTTTGCCGCTTGCCACAGAATATCATCCGGCTGCAATCACCTTGGATGTAGCTCTGCCAGACATGTTGGGCTGGACGGTCCTGAACCAATTGAAACTCAATCCGGCCACCCGTCACATCCCGGTGCAGATGGTGACACTCGATGAGGACCAACAACATGGACTTTCCCGAGGAGCCTTCGGATTTGTCACAAAACCGGCCACAACTGACCTTCTAGAACAGGCATTTGGACGGCTCAAAGCTTTCTCAGAGCCACGCGCCAGACGTTTGTTGGTCATCGAAGATAGCGCGATGGAGCAGTTGAGTATCAAGGAGTTACTCCAAGGGGAGGGTGTCGAGATCGATTCCGCGTCAACCGGAGAAGTTGCACTGAAAGCAATGAAAGATACTCCCTATGACTGCGCGGTTCTCGATTTGCGACTTCCAGACATGAGCGGATTCGAAATCCTCGAGAGAATGCATGCAGACCCATCACTCATGAGCGTTCCGGTTGTGGTGTATACCGGCAAGGAACTAACCTCGGATGAAGAGTCACAACTCCATAGCATGGCTAGAAAGGTTGTCGTAAAAGGTGTCGAGTCACCCGAGAGACTGCTCGACGAGACTTCCCTTTTCCTCCATCGTCCAATTTCGGAGATGGCACCTACCAAACAACGGTTGCTCGAGCGCCTTCACCGATCTGATGATCTTTTGGGCGGAAAAAGAGTACTCATCGTCGATGACGACGTTCGAAATATCTTTGCCTTGTCAAGCGTTTTGGAACGTCGAGGAATTACGGTCTTAACCGCAACGACTGGCCGCGAAGCCATCACAACACTAGAGAACCAACAAGATATTTCGATTGTCTTGATGGACATCATGATGCCTGAAATGGACGGTTATGAGACCATGGCCGTGATTAGAGATAACCCGGCGTTCCGTCGTCTTCCAATCATTGCATTAACCGCTAAGGCGATGAAAGGCGATCGCGAAAAATGCCTTGAGGCCGGCGCCTCTGACTACCTAGCTAAACCAGTCAACACCGATCAATTATTGTCGACTGTTCGAATGTGGATCCACCGATGAGACAATCGCCATGACACCAGATGAAAAAGTAAATATTTTGCTCGTTGATGATCAGCCCGGCAAACTGCTAACTTATCAAGCCATTTTGCAAGAACTCGGTCAAAACCTTGTCTCGACTTCATCCGCTAGGGAGGCACTCGAGCAGCTATTAAAGGACGATTTTGCCGTCATTTTGGTCGATGTCTGCATGCCTGAACAAAATGGCTTCGAACTTGTCGAAATGATTCGTGAGCACCACAGGTTCAAAAAAACAGCCGTCATTTTCATCTCAGCGGTTCAGCTGAACGACGTCGACTTCATCAAGGGATACCAATCCGGAGCCGTTGACTATGTATCGGTTCCAATTGTTCCCGAAATACTGAGAGCCAAAGTCGCAATATTCGTCGACTTATTCCGCAAGACTCGACAACTTGAGCAAATGAATGCCGAGCTTGAAGAGCGAGTGAGCGATCGCACAGCCAAATTGCGAGAATCGGAAGAAGCCCTTCGAGAGACCGATAGACGCAAAGATGTCTTTATGGCTACGCTAGCTCACGAGCTACGGAATCCGTTAGCCCCAATTCGGAGCGGCATCGACATCATTCGGCTCTCCAAAGGAGATCCGCAGATTACACAGGAGACTTGCGAAATCATTGATCGGCAACTCCATCAATTGACCCGTCTCGTGGACGATTTACTCGACATAAATCGGATCAATACTGGCAAGCTTGAACTGAGGAAAACAAGGAATGTCCTCAATTTGATCCTACGAGACGCGGTCGATGCTTG
>JAYVXG010000528.1:0-4180 GCA_043785475.1 Armatimonadota bacterium | reverse complement strand
TTGGCGAGCCAGCAGGACCGCTACCCAAGCCACAATGCAGTACAGAATTCCGTCAATTTTTCCCAGCCAAGTCTTGCCCAGTACAGTCCGAACAAAGTAGCTCAGCAGCATTCCTAAGGTAACACCGCCCACTCCAACAATGGATACCATGTTGGTGTTAACCGCTTGTCCGCAAGAAAAGACCGCCAGCCCACTGCTAATCCAACACAAGAGATAGTCAATCCAATTCGCTTGACTGGTGTCTCTCCAAGCGTCCGGCCTCATTGGTAAACCTCCGGCATTTGGACGACCATTGCGCCCGCCTGACGATAGGCTTCGTTCATCTGCGAAGCTGAACTGTCTGTTTTTCGCGGATCGTAGGCTCCTGCATCGTAGGTTAGAACAACAATTGGAAATCGACCGCGTACGGAACTTAGTGCGGACAACAAACTTCCATCCTCGATCGTAACCATCACGTAGAAAGTGGTTCCTGAATCAACCTGATCCACCGCCGCTAGCAGGTCTGCACCTATATTTTCCGTGCTGTCTCCCATTACGGTTCCGAGCATTAGTGCAATATCCTCTTTGCGCTCCGACTCTCCCCGGACTTTCGTGCCTTCTTCCAGCAAGGGGAAACTGATTCGCACGCCCTGCCTCAGAAGCTGCTCGGAAAGGTAAAGTGCGTGACCTGCCATCGCATCGAGGCTTGTCACAGTTCCTGAACCAATATCAGATCCCTGAGACCGTTGAATCAGGAAGGATGCTGCTCCCTGAGATCCAGCCTGAAACTCTTTTACTTGGAGCGTTCCAATTCTCGCGCTACTGGGCCAGTGGACGTGCCGCAGGGAGTCTCCCGATTGGTACTCGCGGATACCTCTTGGCTCGATTCCAGCACCAGAAGCCTGCCCACTCATCGCGTCATTGATGCCCCACCCCGCCGAGCTTGGAAGCTCAACACTCACGGGGATCGGAGACGGAACCACGACAATTTCCGTCGGCTCCGTTTCATACGAGATGGTCTTTGTCGTCAAGCCAAGTGCATCAGTGGCAGTAACTTTTGTGTTTTTCCATCGAAATCGACCCCGCTTGAGGGGTCGAAATTGATACATCGTTCTTACTGGCAAGTCGAATGCTGGAGCTACAGGGAGGCTCGGTCCGACATTGCTACTCGAGAGCCGCTCAGGCAAGTTATCTTCAACCGTCACCAAAGGGCGTTTGAGTTTCCGCTCGCTCCAAAGTACAATTTCGATCGTGACCAACTCGCCAACGTGGACACTTTTCGGCGCAATTCGTTCGATCCTCAATGCCTTCGTGGCAAGATTCGATTGGACGTTACAGGCGATGATGGTCGAGATCAGCGCGAAGCTCATGTAAAAAAGGGATGGCGCGTTGATTAGTACGGCAACAACGCCGAGAAACATTGATGCGACGGTCAGGGCGGTGCCAGCTACGCGTCGCACGGATTATCCCACTGGTAACGGGGCAGTCACCGTGTCCACAATCTGGTTGATAATATCCGTTGAATCGTAACCTTTTGACCGCATTTCGGCCCTTGCCATCACTCGATGACCAAGAATGTACGGTGCCACTTCTTTAATATCGTCCGGTCGAACCGACTGCGAACCGGCGATGGCGGCCTTTGCTTGTCCAGCCCTCATTAAATGCAGCGTCGCCCGAGGAGAAGCGCCCAACACCAGTTGGTTCGAGGCCCTGGTCGCCCGAACTATGTCAACAATGTAATCTTTGATCATGTCATGAACGAACGTGTCACGAATGTCGCTTTGGGTAGCACGAAGCTCTTCATCTGATATGACTGCTTTCAAGTGATCGACCGGTCTTGATACTTGCTGATCCGTAAGAACTTGTCGTTCTGCTTCGCGATCGGGATATCCGAGGGAGATACGGGCAAAGAAGCGATCAAGTTGAGCTTCTGGAAGAGGAAAAGTCCCTGTCATCTCCACGGAATTTTGAGTTGCAATAACAAAGAACGGTCGCGGAAGTCGGCGAGTTTCACCATCCGTTGTGACTTGCCCTTCTTCCATCGCCTCCAGAAGTGCGGATTGGGTTTTGGGAGTTGCCCGATTAATTTCGTCGGCTAAAACAACATTCGCAAACAGGGGACCGGGCCGAAATTGGAATTCACTCTCCTTTTGGTTGTAGATGGAGCTTCCCGTGATGTCCGCAGGCAACAGATCGGGAGTGAATTGGACTCGGCGGAACTCCCCACCTATTGTCAGTGCAAGGGCTTTGGCTAACGTGGTCTTTCCGACGCCAGGTACGTCTTCAATGAGAAGGTGCCCCTCGCATAGCAACGTAACGACGGCCATTTCGACCGCTTCCTTTTTACCAACGATCGCATGTTCAATCTCATTGACAATTCTGCGAGCAACATCTCCAATTTTTTGATTAGCCACGAACCCCAAATACCTCTCTGTAGTCTTACTTGATGAATAACTACGACTTAAATATAGATAGTGTTTTGCCCTGAGAGGATACAAATTCGGAAAAAATCTTTCTGAGAATGGATTGCGGAACCATTCGCCCTCGAAATGCTAAACTCCTAGGCGTGCCCAATTGTGTTATCGGAGTCGATTTAGGTGGAACAAATGTCCGCGCTTGTGCCTACTTTGAGAGTGGCGAACCAGCCGGGAAAAAGTTTGAAAATCCGTCTCGAGGCCAGGACGGTGTCCAAGCCGTCATCGAAGCAACCGCCAGTACAATTCAACAAGCAATAGCAGGGGCAGCATCACCTCCGACTGCCATCGGACTCGCGATTCCGGGGCATGTCAACCATAAAAAAGGCATCGTTCGGTGGTCTCCTAATTTTGGTAGCGAAGTGAATGGCGTCTTTGAGCCGTGGAAGGACGTGCCGATCCGCGAACCGCTGTCCAAGCTTGTCGATCTCCCCCTTTTTATGGATAACGACGCCAATATGGCGGCCCTTGGCGAGTATAGATTCGGCGTTGGTCAAGGCAAAGCTAAGGCATTTGTCATGTTCACGCTTGGCACCGGGATCGGGAGCGGCATCATTCTCTCGCCCGACTCCGTTCTCGGTGATGCTCAAGGGCCGCTCATTGTGGTCGGAGGAAACCATGGCGGGGCCGAGCTTGGCCATACAATTATTAATATCGACGGACTCGACTGTACGGCGGGCACCTACGGAACCCTTGAGGCGTACTGCCAGCGAGACGCGATTATCCGCCGGGCTCAATATAAATTGATGAGGGGCCGCCCGAGCCTGCTCAATGACTTGATCGAAGGGGATTTAAGCCAAGTCACCCCTCGGCTCATTTCTGAAGCGTGTGACCAGGGTGACGCAGTCGCCCAGGAAGTTTTTCGAGAAATCGGCGCGTTTTTAGGAGTTGGCATCGCCAACGCAATCAACACGTTTGCTCCCGATATTATTGCTATCGGCGGTCAAGTCAGCAAGGCCGGACGATGGCTCTTGGAGCCAGCAATGATCTCGGCGCAGAATAACGCGATTTCATCGCTGTTTAATGATTGCGCCATCGTCCCCGCCCAGCATGTCGAAGACGCAGGAATGCTTGGCGGAGCCGCCCTTGCCATAGAAGGCACGAAATGGGCGAAGAAGTGAGGGTGGCAGCATCCAACAAAGGTAATCTAGGTGGAAGCAAATGACCGAAGTGATCATGCCCAAGATGGGCGACGGAATGGAAGAAGGCACTCTCATTGAGTGGCTCAAGAAAGAAGGCGACAAAGTTAAGTCGGGCGAAATCATCGGCTCGATTCAAACTGATAAAGCGACGCTTGAACTTGAGGCTCCGGGTAGTGGAATCTTTTCGGGAATTCTGCTGGCCGCTGGTGGCACGGTTCCGGTTGGCGTCCCAATTGCCGCGATTTTGAAAGAAGGAGAATCTCTTCCTGCCGGATGGGGCTCCGGTTCGGCTCCCGCAGCCTCGACGCCCCCAGCATCCGCTCCCGTAGCTTCGGCTCCTGCAGACGCAACTACTGCAGAGTCTGCTCCAGTTGCTGATTCTTCCGCTTCGTCAGCTTCTTCCCCTTTATCTCCTTCCTCCGAACGAATCAAAGCTTCACCCCTTGCAAAGAAGATTGCGGCGGCCCAAGGGATTGACCTTGCATCCATCGTCGGTTCTGGCCCAGATGGTCGAATAGTTCAGAAAGACCTCGTTGGCGCACCATCAGCCTCAGTCTCATCTACCGTTGTAGCCAAAGCTCCATC
>JAYVXG010000527.1:0-4183 GCA_043785475.1 Armatimonadota bacterium | reverse complement strand
CACCGCAATTCGAGCGTATCAAATCGATCTTCCCTTGCACGAAGGGAGCTATAAGTGGTCGGGCGGAAAGTCCGTTTCGGTCTTTGACAGCACCGTAGTCGAAGTAGAAACTAATGAAGGAGTTACCGGCTGGGGAGAAGTATGCCCGCTCGGGCCGTTCTATCTTCCAGCCTATGCGGACGGCGTCCGGGCTGGGATCAAGGAGCTTGGCCCTCACCTTCTTGGCTTTAATCCTACCGAAATTGATGTCTTGAATCATCGAATGGACGCGGCCCTACAAGGACATCCCTACGTGAAATCGGGCATCGACATGGCGTGTTGGGACATTCTCGGTAAGGTCTCAGGACTTCCGGTTTGTACCCTCCTTGGAGGTCGATCCGGTGAGGACGTAACGCTCTATCGAGCGATTTCTCAAGAGTCGCCGGAGGCGATGGCGAGCAAAGTTGCGGACTATCGAGCGGAAGGGTATCGAAGATTTCAGCTCAAGGTGGGTGGCGATCCGGATGTCGATATTCAACGAATTTTTGCCGTCGCCGAACGACTTGAATCGGGAGATCGACTTGTCGCCGATGCAAATACTGGTTGGACTCAACATGAAGCGATGCGGGTGGTACAGGCGGTGAAAGATATCGATGTTTACATCGAGCAGCCGTGCCGAACTTACGAAGAGAATCTTTCGGTGCGACGGCACACCGACCGACCGTTTATTTTGGACGAGAACATCGATTCATTGAACATGCTTATGAGAGCCCAAAGAGATTTAGCTATGGACGTGGTTAACATCAAAATCAGCAAGTTGGGAGGAATCACTAAGGCTCGTCAGGTTCGAGACCTGTGCGTTTCCTTGGGCATCGGATTGACCATCGAAGACAGCTGGGGCGGCGACATCGTAACCGCAGCGATCGCGCATTTGGCTCACAGTTGCCCGGAGGAAAGCCGATTTACGTCGACGGACTTCAATAGCTATGTCACCGTCAGTTTTGCCGATGGCGCACCCCAAAGGGTCTATGGCAAAATGAGGGCGTCAACCGACCCAGGACTCGGATTCATCCCGAAAATGGAAGTTCTTGGTAAGCCCGTACTTGAAGTTAAATGATGTCTAAAACTGCCTGATTCCATTCCAACTTTTGTCTCGCCAATATTTTGCGCTAAGGCATGTCCAGTGCAATTGATGAACGCGAAAGGTCGCCTTAATGCCATCGCGTTCATCACGGCTTTGAAAATTGAGTTTCACAACACCGCCTTTGACGCTTTCAAGCGAAACATTGTCTGGGATCGACTTTTTCTGAAGTAACTTCGGCAATGCCTTATAGATTGAATCAGAGTATTGATCATCAACAACTAATTGATGATTCCTGAGTATTAGCCCGACCAAGACATTGAATCTAGATAGCTCGTGCCGGTGATACACGGCAAGCTTTCCGTGATCCAAGACATGCGCCCGGAGGGCTCCGGCTCCTGGCGCAGTCCCAAACGAAACCGATTGGGATACCGGCTTGGACTTGCCTGAAATCCCTCTTACCACCGCATGAACGACACAACTGTCTTCCGTAGCTTCAAACGATATTCGAACCGAATTGATTTGATCAAATTGAGGCACAAATTGCGCAAGACCCAGAATTACAGAAAACATGGTTCACCTACGGCAAGATATTGCCAGCGGCGCGATAGATTTCGTACCAGTGCGGTCTGGAAAGGTCGATTTTGCACGCCTCTACGACCTCAGTAACACGGCCGATGTTAGTGGTGCCGATGATCGACTGCATCTTCGCGGGATGGCGTTGGAGCCAGGCGATCGCCATGCCCGTTTTGGTTACTCCGTACTCCGCGCAGATGGTATCGAGAACTTTGTTTAGCTCGGGGAATTTTGGATTGTCGACAAATACGCCCTCAAAGAACCCAAATTGGAACGGGGACCATGGCTGAATTGTGATTTTCTTGAGTCGGCAGTAATCGAGGATTCCGCCGTCGCGGTCCACGGAGTTCTCGTGCTTCATGTTCACCACCAAACCCTGGTCGATCATGCCCGTATTAGTGATGCTGAGTTGGAGTTGGTTTACATGAAGCTTCATCGGCAAGGATGCCTGGAGGAGCTCGATCTGCTGAGGGTTGGCATTGCTCACGCCAAAGTGCCGTACCTTGCCGCTCTTTTGCAAAGATTCAAATGCTTCGGCGACTTCTTCCGGTTCAATCAAAGTATCTTGACGGTGAAGGAGGAGGATATCGAGGTAATCGGTTGAGAGCCGCTTAAGAATTCCCTCGACTGAGTTGAGAATATGCTCCTTGCTAAAGTCGAAAAAGCCCTTCCGGATGCCGCATTTGCTTTGGAGAATGAGACTCTTTCGGTCGATCCCTTGGCGGGCAAGTGAGGCCGCGAACACTTCTTCGCACTTTCCGCCTCCGTAGATATCCGCGTGATCATAGAAATCGATTCCAAGGTCGACTGAAGTCTTGATCAACTCGTCGAGCTTCGAATTCTCCATGCCGCCGATTCGCATGCAACCAAGCGAAACCTCTGATGCCTCGATTCCTGATGTCCCAACTTTTACCGTTTTCATACCCAGCAGTTTACTTGCTTGGATGCACATGGTCGCCACTCATAACCATGCCCAAGATTTCTTGCCTCGCGATGCTAGTGCACCGAGGTACTTGCCAATGGTAGTAGGGAAACGGTTTGACCGAGGCGACGAGATTCTTCCGCACGAAAAACGACGGCATGAGTCTTGAGGGATGCCTCGGTGTCGGTTCGCAAAAGAGAAGGATTATTTTCAGTGACGGCTTGAATTAGACTTCGCATGACTTCGGCATCGGCCCCACCATGAGCACCATCTGCTTCAGGAAGTTTAACCGTGGTTTTCGCGTTCTTTTTCCAGAACTGCCAATATGTGATCTTCCGCTCATCAATTTGTGCCTCAAGGTAACCCTTAGTACCATGAACTCGGATAAAGCGCCCCCCCATCGGCGTAAAGGCCGTAACTGTAAGAGTCGCGGTCGCGCCCGATGCAAAATTTAAGGCAACCACCTGATGATCGACTACGTCGTTGTTCGACCGAAAGACGCACTTGCCGTACTGGCTTGATCGCAGTGCGTCTGCCGCTTGTTGTCTGGGCAATCTCGTGAAGCCTGCATGCCTTGCCCAGGGCGAATCCGACAAATAAATCTTGGATGCGTCATACGGGCAGTCTGCCGAGTGAGGGCATCCTTCTACGCAGTATTCCGGGGCACCCGCGGGCGCGTTTTCAGGTTTAAAATACGATAGCTTTCCATACGATGAAACGCTCGTTGCCTCAGAGCCAACCATGTCGATAAGAATATCGACATCGTGACAACTCTTTGCCAGGAGCAGGAATGTTGAAGCGGCTTCGTTCCCCCAATTTCCCCTCACAAATGAGTGGGACATGTGGATATGCTCAACTGCCTCCAATTGATCATATGACACAATGTCGCCAAGAATGCCCGACTGAATAATCGATCTTACTTCGGAAAATGCTGCATGATACCGGAGACTGTGACAAACGCTGACGATCCGTCCGGTTTGCTTTCGCACTTCGTTGATCGTTTCGCAGTCGGCAAGCGTGACCGCCATAGGCTTTTCAAGCAGCATGTGGTAACCAGCCTCCATGGCTTGGATTGCCGATTGAATGTGCGCATGATCTTGCGTGGCATTGATGAGAATGTCGGCCATTCTAGGCTGAGAAAGCAAATCCGCCCATGAGTCGAAGCAATGAGATGCAGGAATTCCGTGAGCATCCGAGACCAGGGCTCTGCGGATGGGATCAGGTTCGGCTACGGCAACGACGGAACCAGGTCCACATTCGTTCGCGAGCCAATCGCTAAACATTTGGCCCCGCCCGCCCGCACCAAGGATCACAAATTTTAAAGACGTCATAACTTTTCTCTGGACTCCCAACGATGATACGTCGAATTGGGTTGACAAATAGAAACCACTAAACAGTCAATCGTTTGATTTCTGGAATTGGACCAACTTTCCGATAGAATGGAACAGAGAAGCCATTGCCGAAGGATTGTTTCCCTAACCAACTACCATGATTCCCCTCTTCCTCGCCGCGAGCCTTTTCCTCGAGAGCTACCAATGGAATTACCCGCCCGCGCCGGGCCCCATCGCCAACCCAATGAAAGGTTGGGTTCCGTTTGTTGGCGAGGGTTCTATCATTCACCAACC
>JAYVXG010000526.1:0-4186 GCA_043785475.1 Armatimonadota bacterium | reverse complement strand
TCCTTTTCCAGCCATGGCGCTCGTTCAATTCCGAGCGTAAAGCTGGCGGCTTCCAAAACCTTGTACACGTCTGAGTCGTTAAAGACGTATCCCACATATTCGCCTGTCTTACGGCTTGCCGCTCGCTCAAAATTCTGCCGGTACTTCTTTGCATCGAGCTGGGCAAACTGCTCCTTCATCGTGTTGGTCAGCAATGCCTTTTGTCGTGGAGCCCAAAAACCATCGTTAATTCGGACATTCATCCACGAAACGGGTTCAATTTTTGCTACTGGCTTGCAACCAGGAAGCATAGTTGCGAGAACAATGAGGGATGCCGCGATCATTCTCATGGTTTACCTCAGATATTCGATTTTGTGTAAAGGCTTTTGGTAGAGCTAGAGTTTGGGTTCAAGCGAAAAACAAAACATCGAACGAAACATCGTTGAACTTTCATTTTGAATGAAAATTTTGAAAGATGATTGCTTATGTGGCTTAGCCTTCAATCTTCGTCAACCTTTCGCCATTTTGACGATCAGACGATTATCGGTTGCGGCACATGGCATCCGTTAGATTGTCAGAATCTCCACACGTTTATACATGACTTTTCACTAATTCACCCTGACTTGGGATTGAGTTTGGGGCCGAATTGTCGAAGCCAGTGTGGCGGTGGAGTGGGCGGGCACTAGATTGGCATTAATTCTTGCCTCGGAACACATCAAATTCATAAATCGACCAGTGGTAGGTGGGATCCGAACCCGTTTGCGTTATCCGAACAAACCGAGCTGCTTGGGGAGCGAATTTGATACTGGTTATCCCAACGTGTCCCGTTCCGGTTGCAATTGGATTGCTCCACTTGGCGCCGTCGTTTGAGACAGCAACAGAATAGGCGACGGGGAAGTCCCAGCAAGCCCACGCGTTTTCCAGATCGATTCGGTCGAAGGTTTGGGATTGTTTCATGTCGACTTGAAACCATTGTCCTGGATGCTGGAGTTCGGTCATGTCTCGCCAACCGGTCCAGTGGTCGCCATCGAGGGCATTTCGGGCGGGAATCTCGACGGGTAGATTGTCGCCGCTGAATTTGTAGGTGGTGTCGGGAACTGAGGAGGTGGCGATCCAGTCGTGCTTGTCAAGCGGGGTTTCAACTGGCTTTTTCTTAGCGGGAAACTTGGCGGTTGAAACTGGAAGGGATCCTCGGCCGACGACCTTCCACTTTCCGTGGGGCAGCCGCAAAGTAATATATTCCTTGGTTTCTATAACACCTTCAGTTTTCAAGACGAATCCGTTTTGCCAGACCTTGTTTCCGTTAATTTCGATCGTGGCTAGCTTTGTAAATGATCGCTTGGGGATGCCCACAGTCGCGAGGGTTTCGCGAGGCGATTCAAGTTCGATTTGGTAGCGACTCGTCGACTTTTTGATGCTAACTTTTACGAATCCCTTGATGGTTGGAACTTTGACGGCAATATCTCGGAGGAAGCTTTCCTTAGGCATGACTTCGAAGCCTTTCCAACCCGGTTCGGTTGGTCGGATTCCAGCGACATCTTGGCTGAGGAGGATAGCGGGTGGATTCCAACCGTGGTTGAGCGATGAAGCGTCGTCAAACTTGTCAACCCATGAAGCCCACCAACGATCGTAATGCTCCCAAAGGCTGGTGAATGGACTATCGATCATACTGCGGTAACGCATGGCCATGCGGAGCATGGCTTGATCTTCGTGTCCAATTTTGTAAAGGGCCTCGAATACCCACCGGTCGAAGAAATTGCTCGAGTAAAAGGTGGTTTTGAGAACGGAATTGTTGATCGACTCCCATTTGGATTCATCGGCAAGTCCCGCGTTAATAGCCATAGCATTTGCCCGGTCGTCGGGGGTTTTGACGTCGTTTGACTGGTAATAGGAACCGCGCCAATACTTATTATTAAAGTTCTTGACGATGTCATTTCGTCGCGCGTCGATGGTAGGAATGTCTGCCTCGTGACCAGTGGCTTCGGCCATATTTCGAAGGGTTCCGAGGTCGATGTACATGAAACAGTTCTCGATAACGCTTGTATCTTTGACGTCCTTGCCCCAGTCATACCAAGTTTTCGGATTGCCCATTTTGTAGGTATTTAGGAGGAACTCCTTGGTTTGGCCATAGATGGACTTGATAGATTCGAGGTCGCCAGTGTGGAGGTAGTAGTACCATATTCCGTATTCTCCGACGAACTCGAGATGCTGGCCGGGATAGAATTTTGGCTCTAGCTTTCGGAGAACGAGGTCTTTACAAAGCGCGTGTGACTTTGCATCAAAAATGTAAAAGCAGTTATCGAGTTCGGGGGTGCCGTCCCCCCAAAATCCGACCCGTTCACGATCGGGGCAATCGTAAAAGTGGTCGCGCATGCAGAGGTAGGATGTCCGAGCCGCGCGCTGCCAAAGGATGTTAAAGTCTTCGTCATTGCATTGAAAGGAGCCAGTAAATTCAGTGTTGAAGCCGGTTTCCCGATATTTAACTGAGTTGACGGTTACGCCTGCAGGAATGACGTAAGTGGCACCTTCACCGCTGATCCAATTCTTCGCCTCGTACACTGACTTCCCAACTTCTGTCGTCTGAGTCTCGAAGGGGGTTAGGTAAGCCACCAGCGGATTCGTTGATTTAAACGTGAGTAATTTACCAGGAGGAGAATCGAGTTCAATCCAAGGCTGAAACTGGCAGTTGTAAGGCATTTTCGCGACCAGCTGCCATGGTTGGTCTTCGCGATGGGGAAGAGACTTCGTGAGGCGTACGTAATTCTTAAGCCCGTAGTCTTTGATCGGATTGTTGACTTGGCGTATCTGGTTGGATTCGGAATATGGTTGGACCTTTCCTTGGCAAAGAACGAGTGCAGCGAGGATTTGGATCATGAGTTTGACTTTCCTGGAATAGCTCCGTCCAGAAATTGGTTACTAAGGATAGCGGTTGCGGAAACGAAAGAAGAATCGAGAAATGTCTTTATAAAACTGCGTTCTTTTGGTTATACAGGATTTGAACAGTTCGATCCCAGGTAGCCAACCAAATTCCACTGGTTTCTCCCAGCGTCACTTCGTTCAACGCAGATGTCGTGTTGGACGCTTCGCGTCTCCAGTGCCACAGCAAGATAACCCTGCCCACAGAAGTGGCACGCCGAGAATGTGAGCTGGTGCGAATCTCCAGGATTGTTCCAAGTTCCCCGAGTCTTGTACTTGATCTGCCTTTCGCTCACGTAATGAGTTTTACCCTCAGGAATTTACACAGGTAACTCTCAGCTTCGCCCTCCTTCACTCGTGCCTCGCTACAGCGGACAAACAGGGGTCGTTTTTGGCTACTTCGTAGCTCTATGCCACACCAGGCTTACCCTGCCCACACAAGTGGCTCGTCGCATTTTAGACTTCCATGAAATAGCTTCCTTTCAAAGATGACTTTTTGATTGTCTAAGAAAAAAGCGCCTGAAGATTGGATCCTGGCGTGTCGATTCTATAATGTAGTAACCGTCTTTAGTATCATACATTAGGTGAGTATCAGCATATGTGTTTTTATAAATGGTCGTTATATTTTGACCATCGCAGTCTAAAACAAAGGAACTCCTCCTACTATCTTTGGTCACAACATAAAGTTGGTTTCTTCCATTTTCGGCATAGTATCCCAACATTAGCGTCTCAGGCATACCGAACGTATACCCGCAATCAAAAGTGCCAATAGTTCTCAACCTACCTTTAATCAATTTCTTAAACTCTACATTGACTTTGTAAAACTTGTGACTGTTAGTCTCAAGATTCAGGTGCAAATAGGCTCGTATCTCAGTTTTGCCTTCAGATATTTTGTAGTATGGTCTTAAAAATTGAGTGCCATAAATAGCTCCGCCTAGCAGTATGGTTGCAATCATTAGAAAAAACTTCCTGCCTTTTTGCACTTCATGCAGCACTTATAATTTTCGGCTAGCCACAGTGTGGGCGGGGTAGTTTTGTGTGAGTGAAGCCCAATCCGGGTGGCACGGTTAGCGACCCCTGCGAAGCTGAGAGTTAACCGTGTTAGACCTGCCTGTCATTCCAATCCTAGTCTAACAGGAATTTGAACAATTGACGAGGCGTGAGTTTCCTTTTCGATTTCGTTCGACGGTTGTTGCATCATTCTCACTGGCAAGTCTCATCTGCGTAGCGGTCCCCTGGCCGCTTCGCGTCTCTAGTGCCACCCGGAAAATTACCTAACTCACACAAGTGA
>JAYVXG010000525.1:0-13228 GCA_043785475.1 Armatimonadota bacterium | reverse complement strand
ACAAGTTTGGCGCATCTTGAGTGAAAGTAACCGTACCCGGGATATATATCTTGGGAGTCGTGCCGGTCAGATAACTCCATTTGGTATCAACATTGTCCGCGACAATGTTGAAGTCGTCGGATCGATAGGCTCGGTACCAAAATCTTCCTGCGATGCCTAAAGAGAATGGGCTTGTGGAGGGAATGAACCAAATTCGCTTGCCGGGCGTGTACGATTCTTTGAGGGTTTTGTAGACGCCAGAGGGAGTGTAGGATTCAAATAGACCGTCGGAATCTTGGTCGATACCCGTGTTTGGCATCGTACATTTAAGTGCGGTAACCGATCCGATTGTGACGTTCGTACACGAAATCGCATTTGAGGTGATGTTCGAAACGGCACCCATCAAATCTTTGGTTTGCTGAAAGGTGTTGTACTTCGTCACCGAATCTCCCGCCCGGACCGCTACGAAAGCGTAGAGAGTGACGGTAGTGGTGATAACCATGACCATGAGAGACATGGTAAAGATCATTTCGACCAACGTTGCACCCCGTTGCCTAAGCATCTGGACCCCGTAAATAGACTTCAAAAAGCATTGTGTCGGTAAAGCTTCTCGATCCGCGGGTCTCCGGCCAAAGGGCGACGACCTGAAGCTTGGTAATGTTCTTTCCCGTAACGGCCGTGAGTTTTCTCGTAACAAGGACCGTTCTTGAACCACCAATAACGAATGACGAGTTCACTATACTGTCGCCGGGAAGGGCGGTCAGACAGCTCGTTTTTACTTCATCGACCGTGGATTGAAGAGCAGCTTGGATGAGAACTCGGCGTTGCGAGTAGTCTATCATTTGGGTCGAGAAGGTGAGGGAATCGGCGAGAGAGGCCGTGCAAATGAGTACAAACGACATCGCAACAACGATTTCGATGTACGTCACTCCTCTCCTGCGATTGCGGAACCTCACATTCTAGGTATCGGCTTAAATTGAAATACCCAGTAGAGTTTCGAGTGAATTTGGTGCCGGGGGAGGGACTCGAACCCTCATGACTCTCATCAACGGTGTTTGAGACCGCCGCGTCTACCATTCCGCCACCCCGGCAGAAGTCTTGTTCAGACTTGAGATAATAATGTACCCCTTCTCGGTAAACTTGGGGCGTGCTTCTTTCTGTCTCAAATGTCAAAAAGGCATTTGGACCTGACCAAATCTTGAAAGGGGTTACCTTTCGCCTTGACCCGCGTGAACGGGTTGCCCTTGTCGGACGTAACGGAGCCGGCAAAACCACCCTCTTAAAAATTCTGACCGGTCAATATGGACCCGATTCTGGTAACGTAACGCTCAGCCGGGGAGCCAAAGTTGGCTACCTCAAGCAAGAGCAACCCGTCACCATGGGTCGCACTGTGCTTGAAGAAGCGCAATCGGGAACTGAGGAACGTCATGTTCTTCAGATTCGAATGCGTGAACTTGAGGAGATCATTCATGGGGATAAGGCAACTGCTGACGACCTGGAAGAATACGCCCTGGTTCATGAACACTTTCTTGATTCCGAAGGTTATTCGGTCGAACGGGATGTTCGAACGGTTTTGCTTCGAATGGGGTTCGAGGAAAACGAATTTGCCAAGCAGACCAGCGCCCTGAGCGGAGGCGAAAGAACCCGCCTTGCGATTGCACGCCTGCTGCTCGAAGAACCTGATCTCTTGATTTTGGACGAGCCGACGAACCATCTCGACCTCCAAGCGACGGAATGGCTTGAAGGGTGGATTCGGGCGTACCACGGCACGATATTGCTTGTCAGCCACGACCGAATCTTCCTTGAGGCCACCGCTGAGCGGGTGTTGGATATGAACGACGGAACGGTCCGTGCGTGGCCCGGCCCGTTTGCAAAGTTCCTTGCCCTTAAGGAAGAAGATCAGGAGAGGCTAGCGGAAGTAGCCAAGCGGCAAGAGCAAGATATTGCCAAGCTGGACGAATTTGTTCGCCGGTTTATGAACAGTCAGCGAACCGCCCAGGCACGTGGCCGACTGAAATTGATGGACAAACTTATTACCGAGAAAGTCCAGATTGCAAAAAACGATAAGCAAATGGCGGGCGGCTTTGGCAAGACACAGCGTTCGGGCGACATTGTCCTTGAAACCAAGAACCTAACTGTCGGTTTTGGTTCCAACGTTTTGATTAAGGAGTTGGATTGGACGGTCCGATTTGGCGAGCGATGGGGCGTGATCGGTGAAAACGGATCCGGAAAATCGTCGCTGATTCAGACTTGCATGAACTTAATTGAATCATTAAATGGCCAGCATCGCCTAGGGAGTGGAGTCGTGGCGGGCTATTTCACTCAAGACGCAAGCGATCTTGATCCAGAAATGTCTCCGATTGAAACCTTGACGATGGAAGACGGCATGGGAGTGCCAGAGGCACGCACTCTGCTTGGGCGATTTTTGATTACCGGGGACGACGTGTACCGACCGGTAAAAACTCTCAGTGGTGGCGAAAAGAACAAGCTGAGCCTTGCCAGGCTGACGAACCTGAATCCGAACTTGCTCGTCCTTGACGAGCCGACGAACCACCTGGATATGGCTTCGCGGGAAGCGCTTGCGGGGATTATGAACGAGTTCCCTGGGACGTTGATCCTGATTAGTCATGACCGGTACTTGCTCGGTCAGGTTACGACCAATACGATTGACATTAAGAAGAGTGGCGCAGTCCAATATCCCGGTTCGTACCCCGAATATCGGGCATCGCTGAACGCCAAGAAGTCGGCAGTTCCGGCTCCGAAAGTCACACAAGTAGTTGCAGCGCCCGTTGTCCCGACCATGTCTCCCCGAGACATCAGCAAAGCGATTGAACGACTGAAGAAAGAAATTGATGCCGCCGAGCATGGAGTCTCGATGCGAGAATCGGAGTTGGTTCAACTCGAGAACCGATTGGCGCATATCGGTCCGAAAGATGACGTCGCAATGCTGAGCAAAAAACATCATGAGGCGAAGAAGGATGTCGCCACCGCCATGACTCTGTGGGAAGAAAAGTGTACGGAAATGGCGAAAATGCAAGCGATGCGAGCGGGGACGGCTGAAGTCAATGTTCCGGGCGTGCAGTTTCGACCGAAGTAGGTAGGACTATTCGAGTTCCCGAAGAATTTCAAGGTCCAACAGAACTTTATTTCGTCCCGTTGCTTTCTTGGTCTTAATAAAATCTTCTTTAGAAATAATCTAAGTATTGGCACCGAAAATGATTCCATGAACTTTTGAATTCCAAGCTGAATCAAAGTCAACGCCATCGAGAAAATTGAGCAAATTAACAGCATGGGGCTCTTGTCCGAGAACCAACATCTGACGCTCTTGAGTCATTAAACTCATGGCTCCATCATCGCGGAGAGGTATCCCAAACTCTTTCAATACGGCCTGCAGTGCCAACTGATTCTCTCGGCTCATTCGCAAAAATAGACCGAGGTCCTCGGTATATCTCGGTCGGCCAAAAAACCTAGAGCATGAGCACCAACTACCAAAAATTCAACGCCGTGGGACTGAAACAATTCAATAAGTTCTTTCCAATCAGATTCCATCATTACCTCGCCATAGCCGGTTAAGTTCGATCATCGCATCAGTTCTCTCTTGGGGAGCCATTTCCCGTTACTTTTCTAGGCGCTGCTTTTCAAGCCCTTCGTAGCTACCAAATTGAACGGTCCAACCTTCTCGCATAACGCGTTATTCTAGCTTACGATCGGCAATTCATCTTCGAGCATATCTCGCTCATGGAGTTCAACTGGGTTTGACTTCCGGACTCTGATATTTACCGTCTCGACTATGACGGCAAACGCCATTGCAAAGTACGTGTAACCCTTTGGCAAGTGAACTCCGCCACCATCCGCGATGAGGTTCGCGCCGATGAGCACCAAGAACGACAGCGCGAGAATCTTGATCGTTGGATGCTTGTCGACGTACTTCGAAACTAGCCCGCTGTAGAAGATCATGAAGAAACCGGAGATAATGACCGCGGCGATCATGATTTCGATCTCCTTCACCATTCCGACGGCAGTGATAACTGAGTCGAGCGAAAAGATGATATTGATGCCCAGGATTGCCATGATGACCTTGGTAAATTCGGCCTTTGTGTTCATCACGGGCTCCTCCTCGCCACCCTCAAGTTTGTGGTGAATCTCCTTTACAGATTTATAGATCAGGAAGAGTCCGCCTCCGATCAGGACCAAGTCTTTGAGGCTAATTTCTGCCATTTCCTTGGCGTGTTCGACGGTTTCTCCATTCTTGACCATGGCGTCAAAAACCCACGGCAATTCGAAAAGTGAGTGCGTAGCCTTGATCAAAAGGCCGATGCCGAGGAGCAGCAGGATTCTGGGAATGATAGCAAGCAGCATGCCTTGCTTACGGGCTTTTTCGCGTTCCTCGCCCTTGAGCTTTCCGCTGAGGATGCTGACAAAGACGATGTTGTCGATGCCCAGCACGATTTCGAGAATGGTGAGGGTGAGAAGCCCGATCCACGCGGACGGGTTAGTAAGGAGTTCCATCAAAGATTAGGGTTAAGTGTACAGGAATGGAGCCCGCGGTGACCAGAGTACTAAATTCGTTACTTAATTGGGTCATGCTTGACAATGTCAGGGTGACCCAGTCTCAAAGCCAGATTTCTAAACGCCTTATCGTACTTTCGCAATGTGGAACGCCGCAGTTACTTCAATGTTCAGATGCTCGTGCCGTTCGACTGAATAACATCTCGATACCAATATGCACTGTCCTTTGGCGTTCGCTTTTGAGTCTGGTAGTCAACGTGAACTAAGCCAAACCGGAATCGGTAGCCTTCGTTCCACTCAAAATTGTCCATAAACGACCATTGGAAGTAGCCATCAATCGGCACTCCGTCGTCAGCTGCCCGCTCCAGCTCGGTCAAGTACCGAGTCAAAAAGTCGATCCGTTGCGGATCGTGAACCTTGCCATCCACATGGGGCCAGTCGGAAAGTCCAAGTCCATTCTCCGTGATCACGATCGGCTTGCCGTACCTTTCGTAGAAGAACTTCGGACCCCAATAGAGAGCCTCGGGCGTCACGGGCCAGTGGTAAACCGTTCTTGCTCCACCGATCGGATATTCGACGACCTCCGGTTTGCCATCCTTGCCCATTTTTACCGAACTTGCATGGTAGATGTTCGTGCCGTAGAAATCCAGCGGCTGCTTAATGATCTCCATGTCGCCCTCTTTCGGCTTTTGGTAACACTTATCCCAGAACTCTTCGACCACCTTCGGGTACTTGCCAAAGAACACCGGGTCGCTCCAGAGAGGGGTTGACCACGTGTCAACGGTTGTCATTTCAAACGTTGCGACCCGAGCCGCTTCGATATCCTCCGGCGAATTTGTCGCCGGAATCGAGCACTGTCCAACCGGAGCCCAGCCCACTTTCGGATTATTCGTTGCGTTTGCCCGAATCACTTGGACCGCCTTGCCGTGCGACAAAAGTGCGTTGTGTGCCGCCCACAAAATCTCCTGCTTGCCCAGTTTGTCGCCCGGAGCGTGTGCGCCATTCTCCATTCCGAGGCCGATAAAGCACTGAGGCTCGTTGAGGGTCATCCACGAGGTAACTCGGTCCCCGAGCTTCTTAACGATGATTTCGGTGTATGCGGCAAACCAATCGGAGATGTCTCGATTGAGCCACCCCCCCCGAAGGTAAACATCCCACGGAGTATCCCAATGGTAAAGCGTGACGTGAGGATTGACTCCGTTTGCCAGGAGCTCGTCGATTAGCTTGTCGTAAAAATCAAGGCCAGCTTCGTTTACCAGCCCAGTTCCAGTTGGCAAAACTCGAGGCCAAGAGATCGACATTCGGTAGTTGGGAACTCCCAATTCCTTCATCAAAGCGGCATCTTCTTTGTATCGATTGAAGTGGTCGCAGGCTACATCTCCATTGCTACCGTCGTGAATCTTTCCCGATCTTTGACAGAACATGTCCCAGACCGAGTGTCCTCCGCCAACCTTATAGGGGGCTCCTTCGATCTGGTAGCTTGCCGTCGCAACTCCCCACGCGAAATCCTTTTTGAAAGGCATAAGTCTTATAGTGAACGAAAATTTTCGCTAAACGGGTGCATTGTCGCCGGAATTTGCCCCCAATTCCAAGTATCCTTTTTGCCGATATGTCTACGAAACTTCGATGGGGGATTCTTGCCACCGGAAGTATTGCTAATCAATTTGCCGAAGGGCTTGCTGTTTGTAATTCTGGAGAACTGGTCGCTGTAGGGTCGCGAACGCTTGAGCGTGCAACTGAATTTTGTGCCAAGCACGGGGGAACGCCGTTCGGCTCTTACGCTGAGGTTTACAATAATCCCGAAGTCGATTGTGTGTACATCGCCACACCGCACCACACCCACATGGACGACACGATCGCGGTTGCAAAGGCTGGTAAGGGAATCCTATGCGAAAAACCATTTACGCTCAACGCCATCGAAGCCACCCGGGCATTGGCGGCCGTGAAGGAAGCCAACGTTTTTTTCATGGAGGCATTTATGTACCGATGCACCAAGCAGACGGCACAGATTCGAGAGTGGATTTCGAGCGGCCTCATTGGCGAAGTGAAGCTTGTCAACGCCGAATTTGCCTTCCAGGCCGGAGAGGATTGGACGAACTTTCGCAATGACCCTGACTTGGGTGGTGGCGGGCTGATGGACGTGGGCTCGTACTGTGTGTCGATGGCCCGCATGGCGTTTGGCGAAGAGCCTGTTGCCGCGACCTATATTTCTCAGCGGAGCCCGAAAGGAGTGGACTGGATTGGTAGCGGTCAACTTAAGTTTTCGGGCGACCGCAGCGCGGTCTTTACGACCGGCGTCGGAATCGTGTGCGATAACGGCGCGACCATCTATGGAGACAAGGGGCGAATCGTCATCGAAGACCCTTGGAAGCAGCGAACCGGCGCAAAGCTGCTCCGATATGAAAAATACTCCCTGGTCGAAACCGTCGATCTCAGCATAACCAATGCCGAACTGTATGCTGCCGAGGCCGACGCAGTCGCCGAATTCTTTGATGCGAAGGAGTGCCCTTGGGTGACCGTAGAAGACACTATGCAACAAATGCGAACACTCGATAGGCTCCGAAAGTCTGCCGGTATCGTGTTTGGCGCGGAGGCAAAATCATGAAATACGGACGAGTGCCTCACCTCGATAAGGACATTTCACGCATCGTGTGCGGAACCGACTGGTTGATGAACGTGGCTCCTGGCGAGTCGTTTAAGACTCTCGACGCGTTCGTAGCGGCGGGCGGAAATTGCTTCGATACCGCCCATTGCTATGGCGCGAATAGCAACATTCTCGGGGCATGGCTCAAGACTCGGCATCAAGCTCACAAGTTAGTTTTCCTCAATAAAGGCAACCATCCGTACGGCAAACCTTGCTTGACGGCGGCCGATACTCGGTCCGACATCCAGGAGAATCATTACCGACTTGGACTAGACCACACCGATCTGTATGTCTTCCATCGAGACGACGAAAGTGTTCCGGTCGAGACGGTCGTCGACTTCATGAACGACACGATTCGGCGTGGATTCATCACCGCCTACGGTGGCTCAAACTGGACCGTCGAGCGGGTCGCCGCTGCCAACGCTTATGCCGAGAAATCGGGTCAGCAAGGCTTTAGCTGCAATAATCCAAATTTGACCCTCGCCCACAACGTGAAGCCACTTTGGGGCGGGTGCCTCACCATCGACAAGGCTGGTCGAGATTGGCACGAGAAGACTCAGCTTCCTTTGTTTGCATGGTCGTCCGCCGCTCGCGGTTACTTCGCCGAAGTTGACGATTCTGAAGTGATGGCCTCTTACGATTGCGAACTGAGCCAAGCCAGAAGAGCGAGAGCAAAAGAGATCGGCGCGAAACATGGTTTGAGTGCGACGCAAGTTGCCTTAGCATGGGTGCTCAATCAGCCGTTCCCCGCTTTCGCCCTGTGTGGGCTTCGGAAGGTCAGCGACGTCGAGCAGAACTGCCTCGTCCCCGACGTGGTTTTGTCGGTAGATGAAATGAACTATCTCGAAAACGGTAGCTAAGAGGGCATCCAAGTCAAGGGTGCAGGCAGCGTGTTTAATGCGAAGTCGAGGTGCAAGATGCGCCTCGGTTTGCCCGACGTTGATCGATTCGAAGCATGATACAGCAGCGGCTTCATGAGGAGCACTGATCCGGATTGGCATTCCAATGTAACGGGAGCGGTTGGCTTAATATCACTAATTTGCTTCTTTCCGAGCTTGTGACTACCTGGATCGACGAGTAGGGCACCATTCAAGCCGTCAGTATCATCTAAATGCAGTCGAAGGGTTAGCATTTGTTCAAGGATGGTGGCAGGCGGCTGAACGGAGATGACGCCGTCTTTGATTGACCAGGGACCGAATCCCCCGACATCATGCTTCTCCTGGACCTCGATCGTAACGTCTTGGTGCCAAGGTACGGCCCAATTCGCGTCCAAGGGTTTGTCAAATAAAATGCTGCGAACGAGTATAGGGTCAGCGCCCAATTGTTTCTGGGCAATCGGTTTGAGGTGGTTATTGACGAGCCTGGCAAGTTCGGGTGATTGACGGACGACCCCGCGAATACCAAAAGATTTGACATTTGAACTCAGGATCGACTGGCACGACTTGCTAACCAGTTCGAGGCAAACAGAATCGATAAATTCCCAAGCAAAGCCATCGATATTTAGGTTCATTTTCTAATTAATCATACGGAATCTGGCTCACAATAGATTCAAAGTGGTTCGCCATGGTAATCGCGCTTTTTCTGACAGTCCTGTTGCAATCTTCGAAGGCCCCGGTCTTCCCCAAAGTCGAATCTGGGGGTGAACTTGGCAAGAGGCGATATCGACTGATCCGCTCGATTGAACAGGTTGTTAAACAAGAGGGCCTGGAACAAGAATTGAACTATTGCGGGTATATGTGGCAAGGGGATGAGGGCGGAGGCCCAACTTACTTCCTTTTTCCGGTCGGCGAATCACGACGAGTTTTCTTTTTTACCGAATACCTGCGACGGTATTATGGCGGTAGTCGAGGACTGTCCAAGGGAACTCAACTTGTCACATGTTTCGAGCTTCAGAAAGACAGTCGGCCCAAGCGAGTGTGGCAAGTCGCAACTGTGTGGTCAAAACCCAATAAGACTTTGCCAACGGGAACCTTGGCTCACTTCTATCGCCTTATGAAAGGAGAAAGGCTCCCGAATCGCGGCGACGCCGACTACCGCTCTTGGACAAATAAGAACACGCAGTTCGCAAAATATTACTTTGATCGGTTCAATGGAGCCGTGGTCGCAACATTTGTCAAATCGAACGGTCGCGAAATAAATGATCCGATGACCAAGCAGCGCGACTTTGCGCCAGGTGTTCGGACTAGCATGTCAGATGTCGAGAAAGTCGGATTACCAATTCGCAATCACGAAATCAGGGCAATGAAGAAACGTTGAACGTTTGGGCATTGGGCTTCCGTTGGACCAAAATAGCGCTTTCGCCCGGTTTCGACGTACAATTCCTTTAAGAGATGATTGAAGAGCCAATTCCGCAAGGCATTATGGATTCAAGGGAATTTGTCCAATTCACCCCCGACAGGTTAAATGAACTTGATGTGGCAGCGGCACTTGCCGAAATTAACCCGGGCTATTCAAGGGTTGAACTTGACCGTTTGCTCGCCGAACATAAGAAGGCTTGGCTAGAAGCGAATCGACGCATGCCATAAATTTAAGAACCTAAGACAAAATCTATGGTTTTCGGCGCGCTTCAGATTGACTTTCGGATTCAGGGTGTTCACTCGCTCAAAGATAAGCGATCGATCATCCAAAAGCTCATCGCGAAGATCCGCAGTTCGTATCCAATTAGTGTTTCCGAGGTTGGTGACCACGACATGCTGGGCAACGGAGTGATTGGGGTTGCGGTCGCTAGTTCGGATGCAGTCCAGGTCGAAAGAGTGCTTCAGCAGGTCTTGAAAATGATTGAAGAAAATCCGGAACTGGAAGTTTATGATTCCGTGATCTTGGTCGATCAGTTGAAGTAAAATTTGCTTCCCATGCCACGCACGACTGTCCCCGAAGCCGAAGCCCTCCTCGATCAAGAAATTAAGGTTCTCGATAAGGGTTTTGTGCGACTGGTGGACTATATGGGCGGCGACCAGCGCATTGTTCAAGCGGCCCGAGTCAGCTATGGCGAAGGGACGAAGTCGGTTCGGCAAGACCGAGCGCTGATCCACTATCTGATCAAGCACTGGCACACCAGCCCGTTCGAGCAAGTTCAGCTGACTTTCCACTGTAAGATGCCGATCTTCATCGCTCGTCAGTGGATCCGCCACCGTACCGCGCGGCTCAACGAGATCTCGGGTCGCTACAGCATCATGAAGGACGAGTTCTACCTGCCGGAACCGGGCCAAGTCGCCTTCCAAAGCTCGAACAACAAGCAGGGACGGGCCGACTCGCTGCCGTTTGACGCTGCAATGGCGGTCATCGACCAAATGGAGCAAGACCAAAAGGAAGCGTACACCGAGTACACCGGCATGATCGATAAGGGCGTGGCTCGCGAGCTTGCCCGGACCAACCTCCCGATCTCGCTCTACACCGAGTGGTATTGGCAGATCGACCTCCACAACCTTTTTCACTTCATCCGGCTGCGCATGGACCCCCACGCCCAGTATGAGATTCGGGTCTACGCCGAGGCGCTGGCCAAGTGCGCTCAAGCTGTCGCCCCGTTTGCGTATGAAGCGTTCGAGGAGCATATTCTTGGCTCGGTCTCGTTTAGCAAAGCCGAGTGCGCGGCGTTGGCTCGGATGCTGGCGGGTGGCGAACCTGGCCTCGACGAACGCCCGATGAAGGCGTTCATGGAGAAGGTCGAAAAGTTGCAGGCTTCGGTGCCCGCCGAGGCTCCCGAAGAGTTCGTTTCGCCAGTCGGTTAGTTCTGCATTATGTGGAGTGGTGGAACTCCACATTGGGCCTACCGATTAAACGCCACTTTAGCAAACGCTTCCAGTTTCGAGTAGTCGCCGACCCACGTCGTATACATCACGCCATCGATGTCCTTAACGCCTCGAGCAGCCGCCAGCCACGGTTTAATGCCGTCCACCGGGGAATCGTAGAAGCCGGAAAGGATTTGGTGGCAGCCCAGCGAAGCAAAGAACCCCAGACTTTCGCTCGCCTTGCCCGAGTTCCAGTTCATGATCGTCACGTCGGGCGAGAGTCCTCGCCAGGATTCCTTCCACGTTCCGCCGGACAAGTAGTAATTATCGACCGCGTTATGCGCGGGGTCGAACATGTCGCTCCACACAAGGGTCATTCCGCCGGGGACCGTCTTATGCGCCAAGGCTACGCATTGGCGAAGGTTGTTCGCGTAGAGGGCCCCCGGTGTAGAAGTTGCACACAAGGGGCACACTCCCGCAACTCGAATTTCGTCGTGAGCCAAGAACAAGCCTTTCGGCTTCCATAAAGCAGCCACCCGTGAAAATTGATCTTTTAAGATGTCGAGCGTTTTCGGTTCGCTGGGGCAGATCGCGGTCTTGCCGCTTTCGGTTGCTACCGCATGAGAGTAAGACGCATATACCTTTGTTCCTTCCCGGAGTTTCGTCTTGATCAACGGGGCGGCATGAGTGAACGTATACTCGCCTGGCCACGGCGTGGTCCCAAGCTTAGGATCGGCAATCGGATCGACCAGCTCTGCAGAAACCATCTGTCCGTTCTCGTATTCGACCTTGATCGGTGCGCCCGGTCGGCGCAGGACGTTGAGGAATCCCGCTTCCTCGACCGAAATGTCGTCCAGCCAGAATCGACCGGATTGGCAGCTCCAGAGGCCGGTGTAGAGGGTGACCTTGTCGAAGTTTTGGCTGTTGAATATGATGGTGTGCTCGGTCCAATCTTGGGTTTGCTTCGCGCCAGTATCCATGAAGCTGAGGACCTTGCCACCCTCGCCCATGGCAAAGCATCGGAACTCGCTGACGGGCACAACCGCATCCGTCTTGAGCCAGAAGCGCACTCGGTACTGCTGCCACGGCCGCACGGTCAGCGGGTGCATCACGCGGGCGTTGACGCCCTTATAATTCTCAAATCGAATGCTCTGGTTACCGCTGTGCTTCGTTGCGGTGTCGACGAAGGATTCCGTTCCGGGTCCGTCTTGGTACGAGAAGCCAACGAGCTTGTTGCCGTTCGCCTGTTCCAGGCCCGAGTTCGCGTAGATCACCTGCCGGTCGGGGGTGAGGACCCCGCCTTTCACCACGAACGGTGCCTTCCTCACTGGCTGCCCTTCGACCAGGTTGGCGTCGTGGGCAAGCAGTCCGCTGGACCAACCCATGTCGGCCACCGTCGGAACGATGGTCAGCCCGAGTTCTACGCCCTTTAGGCGCACCCGTTCGGCGTTGGCGAAGTAATTCTTCTGGACGTTGTCTAGGATCGAGAATTTGGAGTCGGTGATGACCATTCCGTTGTAGCCAGCCTTTTTGGCTCGCTCCATTACGGAGATGACGTTGTCGACGTTAACGACGACCGCGAAGTTGGTCTGCATGTAGAACCATCGGACGGGAAATTGTTCAGTGGCGCGGAGGGCGAAAGCGGCCAAAACGGTGATCATTATGATTTATCGTATCACGGATGGAAAGTTTTTGGGTGAATGGATTGAGAATGATTCAGGGTTGAGGGGATTGCAGCTTTTCCCCTCATCGATACTACGACCGTCTCGATTTCTTTGCGACTCCGTTAGTTCGTCCAGCTGATTCGATTTCCTTTATGGATTGGGCTTATCGCTCCCTATCGCCGGAGGGAGACCCTGTTTGGTGGGTGACCGAGTTACTTTGAACTGATCGATTAGAGGAGCGGATGGGGAAACTACTATTTTCCTTTTGAATTGCAATTTGTACCTTGTTGATAACTGGTCCTTTTATCTCCTGGTCAACGTCGTATAATTCGATAGAGTTGCCCTGGTGATTTTGCAAGGGTGATTTGGGATAGGACAGTGCCTTCGATGCGAATTCGACTCAACCAGAAAGCCTTAAATCGGTCACTACTGACCGAACAGACAAACCGGAGGGTCAGCCGGAGGGAATTGTTTGCGGGTGGCGCCGCCGCCGTTGCATCCTTGTCGCCTGGAGTCCAGGCTGCGGTGGTGTCCCTGGCCCATGGGCCGATCACGGTCAAAGTCCTGCGACGGGGCAAGAACGCGAAAGCAATCATTTCGAGCGCGTCGGGCGCCAATTGGACCGTTGATACCGCCCTCTTCGCGGGTTCACCCGCGCTAACCGTCGAATCCGGCCCGAAGTCAACCACAGTCAAGCTGACGGG
>JAYVXG010000524.1:0-4209 GCA_043785475.1 Armatimonadota bacterium | reverse complement strand
GCCCAAGGGCGACTATGGCTGCCACGATGGCAGATTTGATTCCGCTCGCTTTTTCGCTGTCCAAAATGGAACTGAACGTTCTTCCCAACGACCAAATCACATAGGAAAAAAGGGCAACGGCGAGCCACGCTGTCCACGGCATCACGAACCAGAAAATGGGCAGTTTGAAACCGCCTTCGGCAAATGGCTTGGTGAAAACGACTCCCAAAATAAAGAGCCCAGCCGCGACTGCTCCTCGCAAAAAAATCTTATTTAGAGAAAGACTTGTCGATTTTTGACTCTTCAGCAGAATCAAATCTCGAACGAACGTAAACGTCAAGATAACGGCAAGCCAGGTCGCCACGGATGCCAAAGAATAGAGGAGCCCGATGGTCACGAGCTCACCTCGGTATGCACCCAACGGTCCTTAAGTTTCCATTGAATGAAGGTCACGATCATGACTAAGCCGAAAATGAGCCACGCGAGAGCCGAAGCGTAACCCATTTTGAAATAGGCAAATCCGTTGTTAAACAAATGGAAAGCAGGAGTCAACAAGCTATCGTCGGGGCCAATTGGACCGTCGAGGGAAGGACGCATGACGTATACACGATCGAACTCCTGCATCGAACCGATGAAGCCAGTGACGAGGTTAAAGAAAATGATCGGACTAAGTTGAGGAAAAGTAATAGACCAGAATTGTCGGTTGCCGTTCGCACCATCAATGCCGGCCGCCTCGTAGAGCGAAGTCGGAACTCCCTTGAGGCCCGCCAGCCATAAAACCATTCCTCCACCAGCACCCCAAACTCCTTGCAGGATCAGTGCGGGTTTGCTCCACTCCGCTGAATTGAGCCAGGCTGGCGGGTCTATATGGAGCCATTTTGTCAGTGTCTCGACCCAGTACGAGTTGATCAACCCCTTGCCAGGGTCGGCCGTCAGCACCCAAGTCCACAGCACGGCGCTCGCGATAATTGGGATGATTGACGGCATGTAGAAAATGGTTCGGTAGAAGCGAATTCCTTTTGATGCCGTGTTCAACAGCAAGGCGATAGCTAAACCGGTGGTAAGGCCAAGCGGGACTCCAACCCCAGTTAAGTAGGCAACATTTCCCAGCGACTTGCTTACTGCTTTCCAGTCAGCTCCGAACATGTCCTGATAGTTTTTTAGTCCAACAAATCGAGCTTCATTGAGGACATCCCACTGCGTGAAGCTGAAAAACAACGATGCTACCATGGGCCCGATAATTAGCATCAGGAACCCTAGCACCCAGGGCGAAACAAATAGGTATGCCCACTTTGCCTCGTGGCGTTCGAGTTTGCCAATTCGAGCCTTGGTGAATTGAAAAATGAAATAACCAATGAAGCCGATTAAAGCAAGGAGCCCCAGAAACGCCGGAATTTGGAGATTCAAAACGGGATATTTGGCTTTGTTGTAGAAGTCATCCAGATTTCCTTGGACGATGACCTGCCCTTCTTTTAGCGCCTGAGAAGAGGACGCCTTTTTGTAGCATGCAGCCTCCATGGCCTTGACATGTTCAGACCATAAAACTTGGCCAGCAAACGTTGCCGGGCGAATGCGCCCGAAACGGGCCATTTTGGTATGCATTTCTATGGCTTCGGCAAAGTTTTCTGAGGCAGGCTTGAAAATTTTGGCAGACGTCTCGTTGGCCTCAATATTTGCGATTTGCCGAGGAATGAACACTCGTCCTCGCATTCGCTCCCAAGCCGCTTGCGCCTTGTTCTCAATCAGTCGTCCCTCAGTGGAGGTCATGAATTTGATGAGTTTCCAGCCATCTTCGGAATTCTTGGCCCCTTTTGGAATCGCCAGGGAGAAGCCTCCCATCCACGTTACAAAGGTTTCCTTCTCGTTTGCGAATCGTCCTTTGTGATTGTATCGGTCATCCGGCACCGGGGCAGGGTCGCCGTGCAGCTCAAGCTCGGGCGCGTATCGAGCGAGGCCATTGAGAATCCAGTCGCCATCGATTTTCATCGCTACCTGGCCGACGATAAAACAGTCATTCTCTTTTCCTTGAAAACCGGATTCAAAGCTTTTCGCTTTTTCGTATCCCCCCACAATCTCGTAGCCTTTAACGATGTAGTCCAAGGCTTCGACTGCCTCGGGCGTGTTCATGGTGCAGGTGTGGGCATCGGGGCTCAAGAAATTGGCATTGTTTTGAAAGGCATACATATAGAGCCATGAATTGCCAAAATTGGGCATAAACCCAGCTCGGACAAGCTTGCCAGCCTTGTCGAATTTGGTGAGAACTTTGCTGTACGCGAGCAGTTCGGTCCAGGTGCGCGGAGCTCTTTCCGGGTCGAGCCCGGCAGCACGAAGGTTGGCTGCTTCTTCTCGAAAAATCTTTTTGTTCCAGTAAAGAATTCGGTTGTCAGAACTGGTTGGGATCGCGTACACCTTCCCGAGATAGGTTGCCTCCTGCCAAGGCGCCCGATAATACTGCTTTTCGGTTGGGCATAAGGGGTCGCTCGTATGATCTCGTTCGATCAGGTCATTAAGAGGTCGAAACGCTCCACGGCTGGCCCAGTCGGAAATAGTGAATCGATCCTGGTTGATGACGTCGGGGGCCACGTTGCCAACAATCGACGTCATGAGCTTTTGCGGATCCATTCTTCCCGCTCCCATACTTAGTAGCTTGACCTTTATATCTGGGTTTCGACGTTCAAATTCACGAATGACCGCATCCTGCCCTTTGGTCTCGGGTCCCAAAGATAGCCCCCAGAGGACGACCTGTCGTTTGGCCGCAATGGCGGTAATGGGTGACTGCCCTAGAGTCGCCGAAGACATGAAAATCACCAACCAACTTAAGAAAAGAAAAGAGTTCTTCATCGAATCTAGACCAGTATTAAAGCTGATCATACACCGAGAATACGAATTCTCGGTTGAATTCTTTTGAAAAATTTGTCCTGATTATGATCCCAGGGGTACCCTCTCAGCTTCTGTGGATACAATTAACCCAAGAGAATCGAAGCCGAAACATAATTTATTTCCGTTAGTTTTCACGGTTTTTCTCGACCTTTTGGGGTTCGCAATGTTCATCCCCGACTTGCAACTTCGAGGCGAACATCTGGCGACCGGATTTCTGGGATTGCCCAAAGATGCCATGCAGGTTGGACTAATGGTCGGCTTCGGGCAATCTATCTATTCTATTGCCCAACTTCTAACCGGAACATGGCTCGGCCGCCTCAGTGATACCAACGGGCGGAGGATTGTCCTGCTGATTAGCAGCGCACTTTCGGTGGTTGCCTACCTCCTGTATTCCCAGGCGCACAACGTGTTTTTCCTCTACTTGTCTCGGGCGCTCTCGGGGATTGCCGCCGCAAATCTCGGGGTCGCATTCGCGTATGTTGCCGATGTTACAGAGCCAGAAGAGCGATCTTCGAAGCTTGGGTTGCTGGGAGCAGCCTTTGGTTTTGGGTTTGTGATCGGACCGGCTCTAGGTGCTGGGCTCCTGTCGCTGGGCCATGACAGCCCCGCACTGCTCGGGTACTTTGCTGCCGCCCTTTCGTTGGTGAATTTTTTCCTAATTTATCGATTTGTCCCAGAATCCAATTTCAACCGCCTAGCCCAAGAGAAAGGTTCATTGGTCCAAAATATTTCGAAAGCAATCGCCGTGAAAGGGCTCGCGATTCTCCTCCTCATGTTCTTCATGATGAATCTGGCATTCACCAATTTAGAAACCACCTTTTTCCGTTTGCTAGCGGCCAAAAACTGGATTTTCCATATCCCGGAAGACCGGGTTAAGCTAACTGGAGCGATTATTCTTACGGTGGTCGGAATAACCGGGGCTATCACGCAAGGCGGCCTCGTGCGCATCATCGTTCCTAAGCTGGGCGAACTAAAAACGGTGCGATTTTTTTACTGCATGTTCATTCCGGTGTTTGTTGCGGTTCCTTATTTCCATTTCTATTGGCCGGGCCTGGTTGGCACGGTTTTGTTGGGAATGACCAACGGTCTGGCGGGGCCAAGCATGAACGCTTTGGTTTCGCACAGGGCACCTCGCGACATGCAAGGAAGCATTATGGGATTGACTCAATCGCTTGGCTCCTTGGCCCGCGTCATCGGTCCATTATTCGCAAATTTCCTTTTCCAAATACGTCCATCGTTCCCTTATTTGTATGGAGCGGGTCTCGCCTGTATTCCCGCGGTGCTTTCTTGGGTTATCCTGAAGCCAGTCCAATCGGAAAACGATGAAATCGTGGTTTCTGGAGTCCATTA
>JAYVXG010000523.1:0-4230 GCA_043785475.1 Armatimonadota bacterium | reverse complement strand
GTCCACCGTCGTAATATTCGGTGATCTTTTTCCCGCTTGGCTGAACAAACTCGGTATTGCCCGCGTTGTAGTTGTAGGTGTAAACCGGATTGGCAATTTCGCTGCCGTTGCTGACGACAGGCATTCGGAACGTTTTGAGACGGTTGTTGCCATCGTAGGTTTGAACCCACTGACGTCCCATCACGTCCGTCTCCATCAGGATTGGCGCGCAATTAGCACCGGAGTAACCACTGTTGAAGGATTCTACGGGCCGAACACCGTTGAGAGTGGGATACGTGATGGCGCCAAGGATTACGTCGCCTTGGGTTGGGCGAAAAATTTGGCTGAGGTCCCATACCCGGCTTCCGGGCACGGTGACTTTGTTGAAATATGAACCCGCCATGCCCGAGTAGGGACCAAATTGCGAGATTTCGGCAGGCACGATATCGTTAAGCTTAATGTAGGTCCCGTCGGGCGCTACGATCCTCAGCTCTCCGGGAGTGTGGAGATACGCAGGAGAGACTCTCGTGATGATTACCGCGTTTTGGTAGCGATCTTGATACGAAGTTAGTTTGCCCTTATTCGTAAAGAAATAAGTCATTTGACTTTTGGTTCGAAGCGACCAACCCGTAGGAACTCCCCTGGCGAAGCCCAATGCGTAAAGCGTGTCGTAAAATCCAGTTGGCGGATAGAATGGCCCACCAAAATCTGGGTTTGCGCCAAGTTTGCGCTTATAGACCAGTCTCCGGCCATCTGGGTATGTGACCACTGCGCTCGCGACATTGGTGGCCGCATCCCTCCCTACGTACGTGACATCTAAGTTTATGTTTGAACGCCATCCTTTGCCCCAGCCTACGTCGAGGGCGTCTTGGTTGTTATGGAAAAGGGTGAGCCCGAACGGCACTCCGCCCCTGGCTTTCCAGCCCACGATGGGGACGGTGGTTAGACGGTTGCCCGTTTGAGTGTTGACCTGTGCCGACGCAAACTCAGAGCCCCCACCCGCACGAGTGCCTTCCCATGGGAACGAGCCTCCCGCGTGAGCACCGCTTCCATCATTCCCAATGGTTCCAGTTGTTGATCCAGTTGTCGAACCAGTTGTAGAACCCGTTGTTGAACCAGTTGTAGAACCAGTCGTAGTTCCGGTTGAAGTACCCGTCGTTGTTCCGGTGTCTGGCGGCTGGACAATACCTCCCCCTGGGGTTGCGTTGGGATCAGGGGCATTTTTTGGTGAAGGCTCTGGGCGACCGTACAACGCATTGTTGTCGCCAGGATCAACGGCAACTGGATCGGAGAGGACCTCCGGAGTAATTTCCGATGCGGTTCCCATGTTAATTTGATCGGCCAAACTGATGAGCGCCAAGTCGTTCGGAATATAGAAATCGCCTCGATTGTCCGGCTGAACAACTGGGGTTGCTGGGTTCGCGGGTATGACTGGAGTCTGAGTGTAGTCACTCGCTCCTTGGAGCGCAATTACCTTCGCAAGCGAGGAGAAAATGCTGTTAAAGCCGGCTGCTGCTGACGTGTATGCCATCGACATCATCGCGATGATGCTTATAAATCTGAAAAGACGAGTGCCCTTTGTTAATATTTTCATTGTCCCCCTACTGTTTCTACCGGCACATTTACCAGGAAAGAATCGCAGCTAGTCGCATGTTAATCTATTTATTCAAGGAACGCGCAATACTTGTCACTTTTTTTAGACTTTTTTCTATTATCTGGTAATTTCGTCGAAATTTTCGGAGCCGATTTGTCTTTAACACAACAAATTAGAAACCGGTCAATTTCAAAAAACATGCAAAAAATGTAAACCCATCGATGTATCTCTTGATGTTTTTTGTTCCATTTGAACAAAACCGTCGAACCTAGTCAACGATTATTCAAAGGTGAAGACGACTTTGCCCGCCTTGCCCGCTTTCATCAGTTCCATTGCTTCTTGAAATTGGGTGAAGTGCATAACATGGGTCACAACCGGATCAAGGATCAACTTGCCACTTGACAGAAGCTTCGTCATTTGATCCCAAGTCTCCCACAGCTTTCGCCCCACGATTGCGTGGACATCGATACCCTTGAATATGAGGTCGTTCACATTGATCGATTGGGAATTCTCGGCGTAGACACCGAGCAAGGAGATCCGACCACCAGGTCGAACGGTGTCTACGGCCAGGCTCAATTGTGATGGGTGACCCGACATTTCAAGTACTCCATCGACTCCGCCGGGGTGGAGTTTCGACAATTCGGCCCGAACGTCTTGCTTGAGAGGATTAAATACTTCGTCCGCACCAACTTTCCGGGCGATATCGGCCCGATAGTCGCTGATCTCGGTTGCGTACACTTTCGAGGCGCCCATCGCTTTGCAAACCGAAACCGCAAACTGCCCAATGGGACCCATGCCGGTTATCAAAATTGTGCGATCTTTGATCGGCCCTGACATTGCGGTGTGTACTGCGTTCCCCAATGCGTCTTGAAAGGAGGCAATCAGAGGAGAAACGGACTTCGGAGTTGGCCGAGCATTTTCCCACGGAATTACGGCGTGGGAGGCAAACCCGCCATCGACATCCACCCCAAGAATCTGGGTGTTGACGCAGACATGAGCCTGACCGGCGAGGCACTGGATGCAGTGACCGCAGACGATGTGGCTTTCGCTGGCAATAAAATCTCCGACATGACGCTCGGTTACGCCTTCGCCAACTTCCACAATGGTGCCACAAAACTCATGACCGATGATTCGGGGTGGTTTGATCCGACCAGCAGCCCAGGGGTCCCAATTGTAGATATGGAGATCGGTACCGCAAACTGATGCCGCCTCCAGTTTGATCTTTACACATCCGGCCCGAATCAACGGTTCGGGAACATCAACTATTTCAACGCCGGCTTCCGGTCGCGTCTTTGCGATCGCTTTCACTGCGACAAATTTTACTCGCCCGGTACACTATCAGTCGTGCTAAAAGTTGCTGTGTTGCCATTAAATGCTGGAGAGGGTGCTAAACCCCAAATAGGAAGGCAAATATCCGCGTTTATTGCTGACCAGTTGAGAAGCAATACCGAAGCCGATATTCAGTCGGTTTCCTTCCTAACCCAAATCGAACAGGACGGAGTCCAGCGCACTGCGTTTGTGAACATTTCTGACGGAATGATTGATGCAGATCAGTTGAAAGATCTCTTCAACCAATCTGCGGTGGATATTTCCATGGACGGTCTGGTCAAGCCCACCGATGCTGGTCTTGAACTTTCGGTTCGATTCACCAACAAGGACAATCTGGAAGGAGGAGAGGTCACTACTTATGCATTCGAGCCATCTGACGTCTTTAGCGTTCTCCACAAATTGGTCAAAAAATTGGCCGAGTCGGGTCAAATCGATCTCCCGGAAGCTCTTTCGGGCGAGAACATGGAATTCGGCACCGACAACCCAGAAGTTTTTCTCAAGTTCCTTGAAGGCTACGATGCACTGAACTATATTCAGCAAGCCAACGGCTTGGTTGCCCGCGAGTTCAACCCAGAAAGCGCGATTGCCACCCTTATCGAAGCAGTGGAAGGCGACAAAGAGTTTGAAGGCCCTTACCAAGTTCTGGTTGGCCTTTGTCGAGCCTGCACCGCCTATCAGATCGGCTCTTTTGAACTGATCGAGAAAACGCTTCTCACCGCCACCGAGCTTGTTCCCGACGATTTTGGTGCTTTCTTTGCCCTCGGTGAGTTGTATCAGGCGGCGAATCAACTGCCGAAAGCGATTGACTATTTCGAAAAGGCCACTCAGATCAATCCGGAAGATCCTGCAATTCTCAATCGACTCGGAAACGCCCAGGCGAATATGAATATGTTTGTCAACGCAGAGCGTAACTTCAAGAAGGCGATCGAAATGGAAGGTCCTGACAAGCCAAGCATGGACTTCCTTACCGGAGTACTGAATGCATCAGGGCGAAACCACGAGGTCCCGGCTCTTTGGAAGGGCATTATTGACCAAGACAGTCAAAATGCGAATGCTCATGCAAAGTATGCGATTTCGCTTATTCAAAACAGCAAACAAGAAGAAGGCGAGCGAGCATTTGAAACGGGTCTTGAGGTTCTCGAAGACAACCTTCTGATCAAACGGTACTACGCGCCATACCTGGCTCAGAACAATGATCTTGACCGAGCGATGGACTTTTATGAGGACTGCATCGATGCTTCTGCGACCGATGTGCCGTTGCTCGTTGAATATGCTCAAACCCTGCAGGCCGCCGATCGTGAGTTTGAAATCCCGCAGGTTCTCCAAAC
>JAYVXG010000522.1:0-4254 GCA_043785475.1 Armatimonadota bacterium | reverse complement strand
CACGAACCTTAAGTTAGTTGAAATATCCAAATGGCTTCAAAAGACTCTACAAACTTCAGCCATCACCGGCATTAAATTTGGAATTGGTTTGGGCACGCTCAGCATGGCGCTCCGAATTTGGCTCGGTCTCGAGAAAGGGAGCAAATAATGAAAATTAAAACGATTCCAAAGTTTGTCGTCTATCTTCTTCTAGTCTGCACCGCCTCGATTCCGCTCTTCCTGCCGATTCCGGTGCCGAATAAGCCGGTCGATGCGTCAGTTGATACCTTCAAGACTCTGATGAGCCTTCAGAAGGGTGACACCGTTCTTCTTGGTACTGACTGGACCGGTTCAACTCGGGGTGAAAGTAAGGCCGAACTGATTGCGATTCTCAGAATCTTGATGAGAAAAGAAATTAAATTCTGCCTATGGTCTTCAGCTGACCCTCAATCTCCCCGCGTGGCACAAGATGTCGTTACCGAAGTGAACGACATGATGAAGCGGGAAAACGCCCGACCTTACAAGCAGTGGGAAGATTATGTTCAGGCTGGTTTCTATCCGAACTCAGACGTAGCCATCAACAACGTCGGTCAAGACGTGAAGAAATTGTTCTCGACTAAACGCGGCACAGATTCAACTGGCAAGCTCCGATCGATCATGGAGTCACCGGTCATGGAGAAGATTCAAAAAGTCCAAGACTTCAAGTTGGTTATCGATGTAACCGCCAGCAAGACTTCCGATTTCCATGTCCAGTTCATTTCTGCCAAAAAGGTTCCGCTTATTTTCGCGGTGACCGGAGTTATGGGACCTGAGACCGAAGTCTATTACAATTCTGGCCAGGCCGTTGGCTTCCTGAACGGATTGAAGGGAGTGTACGACCTCGAGGGGTTGATGGAACAAGGACTCAACATTCCTGGACCTGATGGCAAGCCAGGCTTGACTTCAGAGAAAGTGAAAGAGCAAATCGCCGGGTTCCCCGGTAAAGAAAACAAGGGAAGTGGTACGAAATACTATCCAACGCTCAATTGTGCGCTCATGCTACTAATCGTCCTAGTTGCAATTGGCAACGTCGAAATGTTTCTTGCCCGCAAAGGAGAGAAAAAGTAATGAATTTAGATCAATACCACGCTCTGTCTAAGGCTGCCGGTGTCTTTGTCACCGTTGGCTTGTTCAGTGTCCTTTACAAGGAAAATAAGTTCTATCGCTTCTGCGAGCACTTATTCCTTGGCCTTGCTGCCGGTTGGGCCGCGGTCGCCATTTGGACCGAATCTCTGCATACCATCTGGTACGACAAAATGATGGGCACCGTAGACGAATTGGGCAAGCCTTCCGCACCCGGTCAATGGGCCTATGCAGCTTTGCTTCCGATTGGGTTCATGAGCTACATGGTCTTTTCGAAGAAGCACAACTGGATGGCGAGAATTCCTTTGGGTATCGTTCTCGGTGTTTGGTCTGGTCAGCAAATTCAGTCTTACTTTGATACATACGGACCCCAGGTTAGAGCAGGTATGAAACCGATCATCGGAACCTCTGGATTCTTAGTACCCGGTGCCGGTTCAGGCATTGATCCGCAGGTCATTGCCGCTAACGTCTATTGGTCGCAGGCAATCTCGAACTTCCTGTTCATGTTCACCCTAGTCAGCGTTCTCAGCTACTTCTTGTTCAGTTTCGACGTCAAGAACAAGATCATCATGAAGGTTAATATCATGGGCCGCTACTTGCTAATGATTGGCTTTGGTGCCATCTTCGGTTCAACCGTAATGATGCGCTTCACGTTGGTCATTGACCGAATGTATTTCATTTGGAACGAGTTCTTTTATAAGGTTCTCTTCCACGGAAAATAAGAAAAAAACGACATGGACACAACTGTCGAAGCAATTGTGCTCCGACGAAAAGATTCTGGCGAATCGGACCGCCGTCTTACGATCTTCTCAAGGGAACTTGGGAAGATCGACGTTGTTGCAAAAGGAGCCAAGAAACCTACCTCCAGACTGCGTGGGGTAACAGAACCACTCAGCATCGGACAATTCACCTTTGCCAACGGAAAGAATCAAAAATTTGTTACGTCCGCCCAGCCTCGAAGTTCCTTTCCCGGCCTTCGACAAGACTTTGATCGACTCAATCTAGGCCTCAGTTGGGCCGAGCTTCTAGGGCAAGTACTTCCTTATGAGCAACCGATTGAAGAAGCTTTTGAGCTTTGCTTTTCTGCCCTAAGTGAATTAGAGAAGCACGTCACGCCCGCAATTGCTCTGGTTTGGGGCGAAGTAAAATTGTTGGAAATAACCGGATTTCTACCTTCATTCAATCGGTGCATTTTGACCGACAGCAAAATACTGGAATCCGAAGCCTTCCTTTCGCCGTCAACCGGAGGCTATGTTGTTGCTGGTCACGCCGGACAGATTTCAGACCGGTATCTTGTACGAGCGGAGGTACTTTACGGACTCGCGGCTCTCGTTTATTGCGAACACCCGCCCGCCAACCTTAAGTTCAGCAAGGAGTGTCTAATTGCCCTCCAGCCAATCTGGGAAGCAATCTGCGAAAGGCCACTTCTTGCGAGACAGCACGTACTTTCATCCCTTCGAGTCGATTCTTAATGTAAAATCTTTTGATAGCTATGCGAGTTGGTTCATTTGTAGTCATTGGAGTCGCTGGACTCACATTTTTCGGTTGCTCAGGAGACAACAAGAACAGCGGAGGCTTTTCTGACCGTCCAAGTGCAAGTGGCTCGGTTGGGGTGTTTCGGTACGCGATTCCGACAATCCCAACCACGCTAGACCCTGCAAAGGTTCAAGATGGTGACACCATCGACATCATTCAACAAGAATTTGAGGGACTAGTCAAATGGGGCGAGGACAACCGAGTCCAGCCGAACCTCGCCGACAAATGGGATATTTCCCCCGACGGAACAACCTACACTTTCCACCTTAAGCAAGGCGTTAAGTTCACAAACGGTCGCACAGTTACCGCGGATGACTTCAAGTGGTGCATGGAACGGGCGTGTAACCCAAATTATTCGAGCGTTACCGCCAAAACTTATATGGCTGACATCGTTGGAGTCAATGAACGGCTCAACGATAAGGAAGGCAAAGTGAAGGAAGTGACTGGCATTAAAGTCATCGATGCCGCAACTCTCGAAATTAAAATTGACAAAGCCAGACCGTACTTCCTAGACAAAATGACTTACGCCTGTAGCTATGTTTACGCGAAAGAAGCCCTGCCCGATCCAATGAAAGACATGGCGAAAATTGAGCAAATGGTCGGCACTGGACCATTCAAAATGGAAAAATTCGCGCCAGACTCAATCGTGATTCTCGTCGCCAACAAGGATTATCACGGCGGCGCACCGATGCTCTCTAAGATCGAAAGACCCTTCATTAAGGATTCGCAAAGCCGCCTTAACAAATACAAAGCGGGTGAACTCGACCTCATCACTCTCGAACTCCAAGACTTAAAATCAGTCAAGGATGACCCAAAACTCAAAGACGATCTCCAATATTTCGAGCGCCCCTCCCTATATTACCTTGGCATGAACTGCGAAACCGTCCCGGCTCTCAAGGACAAACGAGTACGACAAGCCATCGGAATGGCCCTCGACCGCGACTATCTAATCAAAGAAGTTTTGGGCGGAATCAACCGCAAAGCTGATGCGATCTTGCCCCCAAGCGTCAAGTGCTTCCGAGAAAAAACCAACGGACTCCCCTTCAATGTCGAAAAAGCAAAGGCGCTCCTCGCCGAATCCGGATTCCCCGGCGGAAAAGGATTCCCCGAGCTCGAATTCAATTATCGAGACGGCCGGCCCGACGTCGAAAACGCGGCCCAGGCCATCCAGCAACAACTCAAGCAAAATCTTGGCATCAACCTAAAAGGGCAGAAGATAGAGTGGGGAGCGTACCTTGCAAAACACAATAGCAAAAAAATGCAGATTTTTCATATGAGGTGGGCGGCGGATTATTTGGATCCGGAAAACTTCCTGTCGACTTTGCTTGCTAGTTATGGCAATGAAAATAAAATTAACTACAAGAATGACGAGTACGATGCGCTGTGTAAAGAAGGTGATATGACTATGGATGAGGAGAAACGGAAGGTGATCTACGCGAAGGCAGAGGATATCGTTCTGCAGGACGCGCCGTTCATCCCGATCTATTATCAAAAGGATGCGGAGCTGATCAGCAAGCGTGTCAGTGGCATTCGAAACTCGGCATTTGGACACTTGCCGCACACGACGACATCGGTTAAGTAGACCATGAATGAACCCGACGGCAGCGCAGACCTCGT
>JAYVXG010000521.1:0-4258 GCA_043785475.1 Armatimonadota bacterium | reverse complement strand
TGGACTGAGAGTGGATGGATCCCCAGGGTAAGGAGGTCGTCCTCATATAGTTTACGAGTATTGAGGAGGGCATTCCAATCTTTCATTCTTACCATTTCCGAGTTTGCATGCAGCGCCTGAAATGTTCGATCCGAATACAAAGCGCACAAGGGTTGCTCAAAACCATCAACCACCGGAACAACCGCATCATAGTTCCCAATTTCCTCAAGAAATTTGACGACGGTTTCAACTGAGAATCGGACAACGTCGCAAGAAAGCACGAAAACAAATTCCCTCGACGACTCAAAATTTCGCAGGCTAGTTAACGGACCCGCGTACTCAACAGAATCGGCGAGGAATCTTGCTCCAGGCTCCGGCTCACGCCCAAGGACGGTGACCGGACAATCAATCGAGACCAGGTCTTGAATTAACCTTTCGACAAGCCTTTTCCCATCGACGACCAACGAAGCCTTATCGACTCCCATTCGTCTACTGGCCCCGCCCGTGAGGATGACTGCCTCAAAATCATTCGCCCCCATATGACCAAGATCATAGCCCAAGCCATCCAGATAAGTCATGATACAAATATGGGAAGACTTCCCAAACGATATCGACAGTTCATGCAGGACTTTCCCGACGTCGGTCAAGCCTACGAGGCATATGGCAAAGCTGTTGCCAATGCCGGGCCGATCGATGAGAAAACAAGGTGCATGATTAAACTCGCGATTTCGATTGGAGCGAGGATTGAGGGTGGGGCAAAGAGCCATGCGCATAAAGCCCTTTTGGCTGGAGTAACACCCGAAGAGCTTCGCCACATTGCAATCCTATCGGCTCCGACAATAGGCTTTCCAAACATGATGGCTGGCTTATCGGCAGTTGACGAAGTGATCGAAGGACACAAAAATGACTAGCATCAAATCGCAGACGCCAAAGACAATTGCCACGGTTGGCGGCGTTCTAATTTCAGTCCTGATCTTCTGCATGGTCTATTTTGGGTCGGGAAATCTGACGCGATTTGATTCTCCATTGGCAGCCTATACGGCCGCAACGATCTTAGCAGGATTCGCGTTCGGTTATCGTTATATTATGTGGATTCAGCGACCACCCACTTGGCGCTATTTCAAGGCTAGTATCGGAATTTTCTTCCGACCCAAAATGCTTATTAAGAATCTGCTGACCTTGGTGATTTTGCTTTGGGATAACATCGTTATTCAGAAATTCATTGATCGGCGTGGCCATGGTCGGTGGATTGCCCACATGGGTATGGCATGGGGCTGCCTCCTTGCTTTTGCTATCACGTTCCCACTCAGTTGGGGCTGGGTTCAATTTGGCATCGCCGCCGACGGAGTCCACTATCAGGTGATCTTCATGGGGATGCCTCAGTTCTCATTCGACCCATACGGTCCAATTGGATTTCTAATGTTCAACGGACTCAATATTAGTGCCGCACTGGTATTGACCGGTGTAGCATTTGCGATGCATCGAAGGGTATTTCAGCACGGAGCACAGGCGGTTCAGAGCCTTGAAAATGACCTTATCCCCTTGGTTCTCCTCTTCAGTGTCTCGATCACCGGTGTGATGATTACCGCCAGCTACCGGCTCATGGGTGGGGCTCATTTCAGCTTTATCTCCCTCCTTCACGCCTTCACCGTTATCATCCTCCTACTGTGGATGCCATTCGGCAAGCTGTTTCACGTTATCCAGCGGCCCATCCAACTCGGCGTCGCCTATTATAAGAATGAGGGTGCCGAGGGCCCTAAGGCAGTCTGCATGATCAGTGGACAAGAGTATCAATCTCAGCTTCATCACGATGACTTAGTTGCCGTGATGAAAGAAGTAGGCGTGGATTTTGGCGACCACCAAAATATTTGCCCCCAAGAAAAGAGGATGCTTATTGCCTTGAGTCAAGTGGCCGAAATTGACGGAAGCGCATTCGTTGGGTCCGCTCCCGCTCGTTAATAAACGATTCGGGCACAACTCAGGAAATATCTAAGAGGACTTGCTCAACAGATTGATGCCTCGCAGCATCCAAATATTCACCGCCATGACTACCAGACTCGCAACTGCGGCTGGGATCGCCATATGTGAGTGACCGCCAAGCATATTTTCAAGCAACATCACGAACAACCATATTTGGAGGAAGAACAACAAGAGTTGGAAAAGCATCAAGCCTACAATAACGACCGCTTTTTGCCGACGACGATAGAACTCAGGAGTATTCACGCAGACTTCTCCGACTTGATTCCGACAGCCCAAATCTCGTCGCCACGAACTTCCAACTTGATTTGGGGCAGGGGGTGAGGTGGTGGCCCCTTCAAGACGTGACCATCTTCCAACGAGAATGCCCCGTTGTGGCACGGGCAGTACAGGCGCTCCGTACCTTGGCCCGACTCATATTCGATTGGACAAGAGAGATGGGTGCATCGACGACTAAATCCAACGAGCTCACCATCGAGCTTCCGAATCAGCAAACACAGGTCGGCGGGCCGAGGATAGCTAAACGCGAGTGCTGCTCCGACCTTGACATCGGAAACGGAACAAATCTTTGCCGCATCGAAATGTCGCTCATGTTTTGGTAGGGACGAATAGGCAGCTAGGGCTGCGGTACCAAAAGCGAGGCCGCCGCTGGCAAATGTCATAAACTTGAAAAACTCGCGGCGAGTCACAAAGTGATCGTCTTCCCATTCAACAGGAAATTCTTGGTTGAGTTCGTTGTTCATTGGTTCATTCCAATCGGTCGGATGGCGTTCAACAAGTCGGTTTTTCGAACCGGAACAGTTGGCAACACTCTTAAGAGCTTTGAGCCGCTCGGCATCATAATATTGACCTTTGTCTTGACGGTCGTTCCGCCAAAGGAGAATTCATTAACTGGCGTTCCGCTTCGCTCTGCGGCAATTTCTTCGGGCGTACCAAAGAACAGAGCCCCGGATGGACACACGGTCGCACACATCGGCTTCAAACCGATCGAAGTGCGGTCGTAACACATATCGCACTTCATCATCTGGTCCGCCTTGACATCGTATTTGGGAACACCAAAGGGACACGCATAAACGCAGTTTGTACAACCGATGCACCGTGGCTTGAGGGAAGTCTGAACAACCCCATCCGGAGTCTTTTTGATCGCATCGGCTGGGCATACGGCCGCGCACGCAGGGTCTTCGCAGTGCATGCAAATGACCGGAGTAGTCTGCACAGTGTTGCCTCGCTCGATCTGCTCGAGGTGAATCATGGAGACACCAGCATGCGTATCACACTCACCGCATGCCGTAACACAGGCATTGCAACCGATGCAACGGCTAGGATCAATATAGAACTGGCGCTCACTCATGATAAACGTATTGTAGTCTTATTAGCTGCTTGTTTTATGGTTGGATTCATATGGTGGACTAAAACCTCAACGAGTATTGGAGACAAGTGAAGACCTGCAACTGGCTGCTTCCCGTCAGGTTCGAAACGAAATGGCCCGGTTCGTACAAACCGACTCCGAACAGAAGGGACTCCTTCGAGTTCTTTTTCCAGACCGATTCTAAGTCAAACTCAGTTCCAAGATCCTTTCCGGACGCGCCGGTAGGGTCGGAGAAAGCTCCTCCCGAATAGCGATTCGGCACACCGGTCGCTCCGTACCAAGCGTCCCGACTATCTTGGAGCCAATTCTTCCCAACTCTCGCCTTAAGATCAACATCGGGGCGAACCTTGTTCGTGTAAATGAGTGCAATTTGACTCATATTCTTCCAGGCCTGCATATCCATCAGGCCATAGAATTTGTGGTTGGTCGGATAGAGGTTATCGAAGGTTCTGACTTTGCTGGCAGTCGAACTGCCACCGCTCTCGGCGTTCCACTCAAATGAAACTCGTGACGATTTAGAAAGCTTGTTCCCCACCTGCATGTGTACCGCCCAGGCTTCAACAGTTTTCCCGCCGATGTGCCCACTCTGAAGAGCCCCTTCAAAATCGTAATTAAGTCCATAGGCATGACCATTTGCCGCTTCGCTCAGCGTCCAATGATCGGTGCTAGTGGCAGCCTTGTCGTGCTTGAAAATCAATGTGGTTACCCCGACTCGATTGGGAATTGAGATTCCAGCGATTCTAGCTTGCTGTGGCTGAAAATTCTGAATTCCAACTTCTGCGGCAAAGGCATCAAATTGGCCATTTTGAAATCGGATTGCATCGAGACTTCTGCTCCGATTGACCCATTCCATTGATCCAGCTTAACGCAGCGTTTCATTGATCGTAGAACCAGTGTATTAATGCAGCGCTTGGCGAAGAAGGAAGGCTTGAT
>JAYVXG010000520.1:0-13410 GCA_043785475.1 Armatimonadota bacterium | reverse complement strand
AGAGTCGTTTCGACGGTTGGTGCCTTTGCACGGTCCATCGACAAGCAATTTAAGATGCCGAAGCTTGACGCAAAAATGTCCTTCGATAAAGAAGATCGCACCCTTTCATTCAATCTTGATGGTGGATCTGGGGTGCCCGTTGGAGTATCGATTTGGAAGGCGGAAAGCGATACCAAAGACTTTCGGGCTTCCAAATGGAAAGAGACTCGAACAGCAAAGACCGACATTCTAAAGATTGATTTCAACCCTGCCGTCTGGAACGCAGTTTTTGTTGAAGCCAAATATTCGATTAACGGCCGAACGTTTACCCTCAGTACCCCGGTACAGATCATCGAACACACTGATTAGGTGCAGAATTACCGCAAGAACGGAGCGGCGGGAAGGCCGGCGCTGTTGATTAGGTTCCCGCTTGGGTTATCGCTCCAACAGTAGCGAACGCCTTTCACGACGCCGATTCCGTCGGCGGATACGATAACGGCCGGGGTGATGATCTGAACTTGTGCTTCGTGCCAACCTCCGCCAGAATCCATGACTTCGAAACCCCGAATTGGCTTCCCGTCCGATGTTTTGAGTCCCCGGTAAGCATTCTGGAAAACCACCCGAGCACTTGCACCGTTAAACTTCGCTGAACTTATAATTGGGCTAAATGCATAGGTTCCGCTTTCGTAAACTTGGGCCGCCGCGAGTCCGGCAAGCCGTCTGCCGATCTCGTATTTTTTGATTGGATGAACCGTATCGGGGTCCTGTTGGTCAATGCTCACCACCATGCTAACATACGGCAAATTAAGACCTGATAATTGAGCTTCGCGCATCTCGGCCCACTCCGATTTCTTTGGGTTACCCGCCCGGGCAAAGCCGGGGAGTTGAACGAAGAAGAAGGGGAGTTCGGGGTTCTTCCACCGTTCGCGCCAATCTTTGATGAGGATTGGGAAGGCGGTTTTATATTCTTCGGCTTGACCAATATTTCCCTCGCCTTGATACCAGAGAATCCCTTTGATTCCGAACGGAATGAGGGGGGAGATCATCCCGGAAAACGCTCCGGCGGGCGCGTTTCTGTCGCCCGGTCCCATCGGTCTCAAAGGACGTTTTTTTGCTTCGTCCGCGGGAGGATCGATCACCAGTTCGTTTTTTGTTTTCCACGTGGTGGCGAGGTCTATGTAGAGCCCACCGTCGGTCAGACCTAACTTGAGGTTTGGCCCTAAAATTCCGCCCTCACCTGATCGATTCCACACTCGCACCGCGATGACGTTTTCACCCGAGTGGACGACGCCAGGACCGACGTAATAGGCCCGAGCTTTCTCCTTTCCAAACATGCCGCCGAGTTTCAGGCCGTTGAAATAGGTCATGTCGTCGTTGCCGATAAAGCCAAGTTCGAGACGTAGACCTTTCCCTTTCCATTCGATGGGAAGTTGGAAGTGGAAGCGGTACCAACTGGCGCCGTCGACGTCTTTTGACTCGTCTTGCTCCCACGGTTCGGGCAACGACATGTCTTGCCAGTCTGAGTCGTCAAAATTTGGCTTGTGCCAGCCCTTGTCGAATCCCGCATTGCCGGGGTCTTTCTTTTCATTGAGTGCGTCCCAGGCGTTTGCTTCGGTCTGCCATTTTTCGAGCCTGGATTGAAAGCCGGTTAAGTTAGAGAGGTATTCGTCGAGGAGTGGCTTGAGACGCTTGTCGGATTCCAGGGATTTATCGCTCATCCACGCTTCGATACGGGTTCCACCCCAAGTGGCTTGGATGAGGCCGATGGGGACCTTGGCATGTTTGCGCAATTCGATGGCGAAGGCGAGGCCGATGCCCGACCAGTTTCCGATCGTTTGTTTTGAGCCGACGGCCCAGTTTCCTCGAAGCTCGCGGATTGGCGCTTCGGAGCTTTGTCGGACAACCCGGAAGAGGCGGATGCTGTGGTCGACTTCGGCCTTCATTTTATCGACCTCTTTGCTGCGGCTGACGGGCCATTCCATGTTGCTTTGTCCACTCAGTAGCCACACATCGCCGACCTGGATATCGGTAATCAGGGCTTCTTGGCCGGCGGATTTGATCCGCATAGTGAATGGTCCGCCAGCGATATGCCTGGGAAGCTTGAGTTTCCAAAGGCCTTCGGGCTTTACGATGGTTTGGGATCTGTATCCGCCAAATTCGACTTCGACGGTCCTGCCGGGGATTCCGAGGCCGAAAACGGGAACCGACATGTCCCGGGGTAGCACCATGTGATCGGCGAAAATCGGTGCCGGGCGCAACATCATTTGCAAGCCAAGGGAGAGAGTGGCTATGACCATCCTGGTATCCCTCTATTATGGCGCGGTTTTACGCCGCTCAGACATGCGGTTTTTCTCTCAGCATTTGGTGCTTTATGACTATTTTTAACCCAGCCAATGGAATTTATCGTCGCCGAGGAGGGCTTGAATGAAGTTCAATTGGCCGCTGTGGTAGTCATTGTGCCAAGCGATGAAGCGGCAACGCTCCATGCGGGAGGTTGTCTTTCCATCGTCCTCGTAAGGGGCTTCTAGCTGTTCGAGCGAGAGGTCTTCAAATGTTTTGGTCGTTTGCTCGGATGACTTCGCGTAGGCGTCGACCACGTCTTGTTTGGTTTTCCAGGTTTCTGGGGCCTTGAGCCAGCCGTCGACCCACTCGAACTGAGTTTCGCCACGGACGCCTTGGCAAATGTGGTCGTTGACTTGGCCGATCTCGAAAACGATGTCAGCCGCCGTCCGCGAGCAACCGCCGAAGCTTTGAAAAATTGCTTCTTCGGGAATGGCGAGGAGATCGACTCGAAATCTCCAATAGGAGTTCTTGAGCGAGTTTACAGCGATGATTTTAGGGTCGGATGTTGACATACTAATTCGGTGATGGGATTCGTTGGGAATGAGTGACTATCACTCCGGGATTGCGGAGTTCGCTGGAGATGAAAGTGAGATTCTTTGGGGCGGTGAGGTCGGGGAACATCTTGATTCCCTGACCGAGAATGATCGGGTTGATCAACCACCATGCTTCGTCGATGAGGTCATGTTCGATTAAAGTGCGAGTGAGTTGTGGGCTGCCGAGCAGAAGAATGTTCGAACCGTCTTGCTCCTTCAAATGCTTGATGCCGCACTCGACGTGCTCGGAGATTACGGTTCGCTTTCGATCATTGCCGCTGGAGAGAGTGGTGGAAACGACGATCTTATCGACTTTTTTGTACCATGCCGAGTGTTCGAGGTCGTGCTTAGACGGGTTTGGTTGGTCGGCGGCAGTTGGCCAGTATGCTTCCATCATGTCGTAGGTCACGCGACCGTACAGCGCCGTATCGGCATGGCTGGTTAGTTTGCCGGCGAGGTCGAAAATTTCTTCGGATATCTTGATCCACTGCATTTCGCCATTTGGTCCAGCGACGTAGCCGTCGAGCGATAGATGCATGAGGGAAACGAGTTTTCTCATGCCGGGGTCCCGCCGGGTATTTGTAGCGCGCGGACTGGCCTCACTTCGATTGAGCCGTACTTGGCGGGAGGAATTCCAGACGCGATTCGGATTGCTTCATTGAGGTCCTTTGCGTCGACCATGTAGAATCCGGCAAGCATCTCTTTGGTCTCGGCAAACGGGCCGTCTGTAACCGTGAGTTGACCGTTTCGGATGCGTACTGAAGTGGCAGTGTGAACCGCGTGAAGCGGCTCACCGGCGAGCAGGTGGCCGCTATCGATGAGGTCTTGAGCGTATGCCGCACACATTTCGTCGGGGCAAGAATCCCAATTTTCCTGGTCAAGGTAAACGAGACAGAGGTATTTCATCGATGGTTCTCTTGATGCGACATCAACTCGACCAGTTGGTCGAGGGCGAGACCCCAACCGGTCATAAATCCCATTGCCTCGTGCTTTTGTCGATCCGCTGCATCCTTGTGCAAGGCGATCGCTCGATAGAGGGTTCCGCCGGGAACATCTTCCAATTCGATTACGCCCGTAAAGAATGGAGTTGGTGACGGCCGGAATCCCGGTTCCAATGCGTCGGTGAACACAAGTCGCTCATTTTCAATGCACTCTAGAATGCAGCCGATGTTGGGGAATTCTTGTCCCTCTGGCGAGGCCATCGTTATCTTCGAGGCACCGCCAGGACGGAGGTCGATTTCCGCCGAGATCGTTTTCCACGGACCCGGGGTAAACCACTGAATCATGAGTTCGGGTCTGGTCCAAGCCGCCCAAATATGCCGACGGCTAGTGGTCACAACCCGCTCAAGAACCATGTCGAGTTCTGGATCAATTTGCGTTTTTGAATACTTCATGGCTCTTCTTTTTCCTTTCGTGCTACATCGGGCGCAGGTTGCCGTTGATCATCCATTCGATGCCGAACTTATCCGTCAACATACCAAATTTTTCGGACCAGAATGCAGGACTGAATGGCATTCGGATGGTGCCACCTTCGGCCAGTTTATTGAACATTTCTTCGCCTTCTTCCGCGGAATCAAAATTCAGGGCGAGGCTAAAGCCGTTTACTCCGTGATGTTCCATAGTCGGATGTGAATCGCTTGCGTAGATGTAGGCTCCGCCCGGTAACTCAAGCTGGGTGTTCATGATTCGATCACCAAAAGTTACTCTCAGTGGGTCGTCCATCGGGGATGCCTCGGCGGGCAAATCCTTGTAGAACATTGTGTATTTTACGGTTGCCCCGAAAGTTTCCTCGTAGAATCGCATTGCATCGGCACATGTACCGTCGAAGAAGAGGTAGGGAATTGGCTGGATTGTGGTTGTGTTCGCGATTGACATATTATTTTCTCCTTTGGTGGCCCAGTTTCTTAGCCATACGTTTAGTCATCGAACTGTGGTCCCAGTTATCGACAATCATTTCCGATTCTTTTCAATTTTCTCGATTTGCCTACTCAGAAATCGTTTTTCAGGTTCTTGTTGGGCCAACCGGATCGCAATTGAGTAGGATGCTTTCGCATCGTCGAATCGGCCAAGTCGCTTGCAAAGGTCGGCCCTGGCGGCGTGCGCAAGGTGATAGTGCACGAGCTCCCCATTGCGAAGTAAGTTGTCGATTAATTGGAGGCCTTGTTCGGGACCGTTTAACATTGCGATGGCAACCGCCCGGTTAAGTTGGACGACGCTCGTTGGTTCGATGCGGAGTAGGGTGTCGTACAGACCAACGATCTGCTCCCAGTCCGTTTCTTCGTAAGTTTTGGCCTCAGCGTGGACGGCAGAGATAGCCGCTTGGATGGTGTATGACCCAAAACGACCGGTGCGCAAAGCCTGTTGAATGATGAGCAATCCCTCTTCAATTTGGACTAGATTCCATTTCGTACGGTCTTGTTCGTCGAGTGGGATGAGGTCTCCGTTTTCGGAGATTCGTGTTTGTCTCCTGGCCTCTTGGAGGAGCATGAGGGCGAGAAGTCCAAACACTTCCGCTGCGGGGAGCATTGTGGCGACGAGTCTTGTGAGTCGGATCGCTTCTTGGACGAGGTCGCGGCGGATGGCGATTTCCCCCGAACTGGCTGAATAGCCCTCGTTGTAGACCAGGTAGATGACGCGCAGGACACTTGCGAGCCGTGGTGAAAGTTCTGATTCGATTGGAATTTCGAATGGGATTTGGGCGTCGCGAATTTTTGCTTTGGCCCTTACTATTCTTTGTGCGAGTGTCGGAACCGACGTGAGAAAGGCGCTCGCAATCTCTTCGGTAGTGAGGTCGCAGACTTCGCGAAGGGTAAGGGCGATTTGCGAGTCAGGGGCCAATGCCGGGTGACAGCAAGTGAAAATAAGGCGCAGGACTTCGTCGCCGACAACCTCGGGGACTTCCGGTTGGGTCGAGAGAGTTTCTTCTTTGTCTCCGAGACTTTGGAACCTGGTGCCACGGCGGATGGTGTCGATAGCTTTGAACCGTCCGGTAGAAACTAGCCAAGCAACTGGGTTTTCAGGGACGCCGGTCTCCGGCCACTTTTCCATCGCCGCGCTAAACGCGTCATGCGTCGCGTCTTCGGCAAGGTCGAAGTCGCCAAGGATTCGGACGAGGGTCGCGAAGACACGCCGCGAGTCTTGGCGGTAAATGGTTTCTATCGCGGTTGTGACCTTCATATCTTTGAGAAGAGGCGGCTGTAACAGCCGGGGTCGCTCGCCATTGGTGAGGAGAATTCCAATTCGAGTGGAGCGACCTTGGACTTAGGATAATTTCGAGCTATCCAGGGGTCTACGACCCATTTTCGCTGGAGGCTCAAGGGGCCATCGACACCCCGGCTACTATCTGTGACCACTCCGTGGTCAAGGCTTTGACAATCCAAATCAATTTGTGCAAAGCCCATCACAATAGGTCCAGCGAGTCTCAAATGTCCTCTCAAAGATTTCATTTGATGAACCACACGATGTGTTTGTGTTCGACGGCGTATCGTAAAAAAGAACGAACCATGAGGGCATAGCAGCGAGAGATCGGAACGTCGTCTTCTGGCATGGCCTCGTACATCTCTTCTGCCATTTTTCTCCCCTCTTGTTCATTCTCGGGCAGACCCCAACTCTTACACGCATGTTCAACTTCCGCAAGGATCTTTGGAATCGAACCTATTCTCAAATTTCTTACGGCTGTGGTGTCTTTCGCCGTGGAAAACATGATCTCATCTGTAAGTTTAACTTTGCCTGATTTCGCAATCAGCTTCATAATGATTCTTTGATGCCACTTCCACCGCTTAGGTTCGAACTCTATGAGGTGGCGGTTCTTAATGTCAAACGGTACAGCGAGCCCAAACAGCGCCTGCATATAGCTCGAGGAAGGAACATTCTTGGGACCAAGAGTCAAAGTCATTTGATCGAGGAGGATTTGCCACCACGGCCAACCAACTTCTTCGTGTACGAAAATCGGTTCGTCTTCCAAGGTAGTCAGCACAAACGGAAACGAGAGGACCCTAGGATCGGTCGGAACACTCCAGTTGACCTCAGATGCCTGCTCACCTAACCATCGTGTCAGTCGCTTTGCCGTGTCCACATCGACTAGTACGGATGCAGATACAATTGTGAGCGTAAAACCCATCAGAGACCCTGGAAGTACTCCCAGATGATGTCGTCGGAGCCGGGGAGGCCCTCGTGGCCAAAGTCGGGATAGAGGATGTGTCGTTTCTTGCCCGTGATTTTGTTATACGCAGCGAAGTACGAGCTTGGCGGAGTAATGGAGTCCATCAGACCTCCAAGCAACAGAACCTCTCCCTTGATTCGCGAAGCCAGGTGCTGGTTATCTACGTACCCAAGTTTGGTAAACAGTTCGTCTTCACGCTCGTGGCGAGGATCAAAACTCCGGAAGAAGTAGCGAATCTCGTCGTATGCATCTTTGGCAAGGTCCATTTCCCACACCCGTTTGTAGTCGCAGAGGAACGGGAAGACAGGGGCCGACATTTTTATTGGGGCCAGTGCCGCGCAGGCTAATGTTAAACCTCCGCCCTGAGATCCGCCGGTCGCGCCCATTCGAGTGGGATCGACTTCGTCGAAATCGGAGACGACTCGCGCAAGTTGCGCCGTATCGAGAAAGACATTGCGGAAGTACATCTGCTCGGCGGGACCATCGAGACCGCGCACGATGTGTCCTCGTAGGGTCATGCCTTGGTAGCTGCCTGAATCTTCGGAAGAGCCACCCTGGCCCCGACAATCCATGGACGCGACAGCGAAACCCCGAGCCGCCCACGACAAATTGTTCGTCCAATCGCCGCTACTGGCCGAATACCCATGAAACCGAAGCAAAACTGGACAGTTTTTCTTTCCCGTTGGTCGAAGGTATTTTGCGAAGACGGTCCCCCCACGGGTTCCTTTGAATCTCAACTCAAAACACTCAGCAAAATCAGCGGAAAAGTCCTTCTTTGTGATCGTCAGTTCTGGATTCGTTAACGATTGCTCAACGAGCGACTGGTCCCAGAATGAATCGAAGTCTTTCGGCTTTGGATTTCGACCTTGGTATTTCAGAAGTTCATCGAGTGGCATGTCAACGAGGGGCATGAATGGGATTTAACCCGCTTTTTGAGACACAATATTGGTGTGGAGATTGTCGTCCCGGAAGAATTTAAGTACTTGTACGTTCAAAACAAGGAGCGCCCAGTGGTAAAAATTCCAAATCCCGTGCTGAGAAAGGTCGCATTGGACGCAAAACTCAGCAAGCACACCGAGTACCTGATCACGGAAATGATGCGTGCGATGCGTAAAGCCAACGGAGTCGGTTTGGCGGCCCCCCAGCTCGGCGTGAGCCAGCGAGTGATCGTCATTGCTCCGATGGACTACAAGCCAACTGCCCTCATAAATCCGAGAATTGTCAGGATGGAAGGAGAGCAAATTGGCCAAGAAGGGTGTCTCTCGATCCCCGGTTTGTACGGCGATGTAAAACGAGCCAATTACGTCGAGGTTGAAGCCCTTGACCGAAAAGGACGCGAGGTGACCTTCGAAATGGAAGGCATGTCAGCACGAGTTGTCCAACACGAGGTTGATCACCTCGAAGGGATTCTGTTTATTGATAAGGTGGATATTGCGACCTTGCACTGGACGGACCCCGAAGCTGATGACACGGATGAAATTTGAGAATTGTATTCTTCGGAACGAGTGAGTTTGCGGTACCTGCGCTTCGGGCGCTTGCCCCCCATGTTGTCCTGGTGGTCAGCCAACCAGATCGGCCGTCTGGGCGAGGTATGAAATTAAAATCGAGTCCGGTTAAGAATATTGCACTCGAACTCGGCCTGAAAGTCGAAACTCCCGAAAAGGCTCGTGTCCCCGAATTTGTTGAGTTGGTTTCAATTCTTAATGCCGATGTTCACATCGTGGCGGCGTACGGGCAAATTCTTTCGATGAAACTGCTCGAGACGGCCAGGAATGGTGGGGTCAATCTTCACGGTTCGATACTCCCACAATTTCGAGGAGCGGCGCCGATTCAGCGATGTATTTTAAGTGGCGAAACAGTTACCGGGGTGACGCTCATGCAAATGGACAAGGGCATGGACACCGGTGACATGATCGACATTGCCCGAACCCCGATTGGAGACGATGAAACCTATGGAGAGTTGCAGGCGAGGCTTTCTTTGCTTGCCCGCGATATGGCTACAAATTGGATCGAGCGATTGGCCATGGGTAACTATCCGAGAACTCCTCAGGACGATGACGAAGCGACCTACGCAAATAAAATCGAGCGGTCCGAGACTGAGCTAAATGTGGAGCGGAACGGATTTGACGAATACGACCGTTTCCGGGCATTTACTCCTTCCCCATCTGTATTTTTGAACACGCTTCATGGGAGGCTAAAAATCAAAGAGGCTCAGCTTGAACCGGCACATCTGTCGCCGGGTTTGGTGGTGTCATTGAATCCTCTCTCTGTTTCTTTTGTTGGCACAAGTATTGCTCTCAAAACTGTTCAGCCAGAAGGCAAACCCGCGATGACGGGAGCGGCTTGGGCAATCGGAAAGCATTTAGCCGTTGGCGACCGCCTGGTATAGAAACCAATTCGCAGGCAGATTGAGCCTTTTCTGGAACTCATTTCGGGTTCAGTGACATAATCCCTATATAACTCTATGAGCGAACCCATTACTCCCGAGTCCAATATGCCGGACAATTCTCCAGTTGAACAGGATTCCGTCCCTAGAACGGCTGCAACGACGGAGACCATTCGAACGGGAATCCGCCCCAGAACCGCAAAGCGATTAGCAATCATGTCGGTAATCTTGATTGTATTTCTCAGCGGCGGGTATTGGTTTATTGGGCTTAAAGGCGACATCCAACTTGACTCGAATACAAGTTTAATGATTGGAGCCATGAACCTGCAAGAGCAAGGGTCACAAGCGGTCGTGATCGACCCCCAAGGGAAGGTAACGGGTTCATCGGGGTATGTCGCCGGAAAGTCGGATCGAGACCTGGCGTGGGATCCAAAAGGAAATCGACTTTTTTTCATCAGTGATCGAAAAGACGAAAGTTTTCACATTTACAGGTGGGACCCCCAACGAGACAAGATCGATCAGAAGTCAGTCGACAAAGCGGGAAGAAGCAACTTAGTTTTTGACGCCCAGGACAAAGGCATTGGAGAGTTAGAAGGTCTAGTCCTTGTCCGCGGTACCGTTCAGAAATTTACTCCGAAGACTGCGAAAAGTCAACAAGTTATGCCTCCGCCAAAGAAGGTGGACGGGGGTCCAGAGAATGGTTCTGCCAGCTCGTTTGATTTGGTCTACAAACGGTACGGAGTCAGTTTCAAATCTGCCCGCTGGTTTGGTAATCGCCGCTATATTGCAGCCATCATGCGCCGAGAAGACAAGGGCGAATCGCTTATTGTTCAGGATAGTGAACCAGACGAAAAAGGCGAAACAAAACCTCCCCAACTTTTGCTGATTGCCGAAAAATTTAACCTCGCGGTTGATCCAATGACAGGAAACCTCGTTTTTTCAGTAACGGATGTATTGCCAATCCTTGATAAGGACGGGAAGCCGGCCACCGACGCGGATGGGAAGCCAACGAAGTACCCGTTTTCTCACGCAATTTTTGAATTAGTCGTAGCCGATGGCAAATTTACGATGCAACCAATCGGAGCGAGCCCCAACAAGGAACTTTGTTTTGTGAATCCGGTTGTTTCGCCAGATGGAACCTCCCTGATGTTTCTTGTCGGAAAATACGCCGGAGACGGAAGTATGACTATTCAATCGTTAGGATCGTGCCCCCTAACGGCCAGTGGTCTGCAAAGCGCGACCCCAATTTCTCAGGGAAATATTTCGGATCAAAGCTTTAGTCCAGATGGTCGAAAAATTGCTTATGTGAAACAGGAAGGCGGACATCAGGCGATATTTATTGCGTCCAGCGATGGAAGTGGAGCGAAGAATTTAACTGGATCCGCCGGTGATTTTGCGTCACCCATATTTTCGCCTCAATACAAATAGGCGGGCATTTCGACACATTGCCCGTCAGACAAACGTCAAGTAAGGACAAGGTTTTTGCTATGGCGAATTCGAGATGGGCGTGAAAGTGCGGATGTAACGGAATTCAAAAGAAGAGCCATAATGTAAATTGAAAGATAAGGAAATCAGACATTGCGAATCCACTATGAGGAAAGGCTCCTAGCCATTAGAAGCCAAGTTATCGCCATGGGCCATCTCGCCCATGACATGGTGCGAAAGGCTTCTGAGTCGGTCATCACCGGCAATCCGTCCCTTGCCAACGAAGTCATCCGCGACGACGACGCGGTCGACGCCGCTGAGCGCAAGACCACGCTCGAAACGATCATGCTGGTCATGCAAGAAAGCCCAGTCGGTGCCGATTTGCGCTTTCTCGTTTCGACTCTCGGAGTTGTTGGCGAAATCGAAGAAGTAGCGGACGATGCCGTAAAGTTGGCTCGACGAAGCCTGAAGCTTGGCACCAATTTTCCCTCTTCAATGAAGGTTCAACTGAGCGAATTGAGCGAAATCTCCCGCCTCCAATTAGCGAGTGCGATTCGACTCTATGCCGACTTTGACCCCGAACTGGCGCAATCGATCATTGCGAAAGATGACGAAGTGGATTCCGCCTACAGCAAGGCTCGAGACGAATTGCTCGAGATATTGAAAAAGGATCCCGCCGACGCCAAAGGATTGGTGCGCGCCATCGAAGTCTTTCACGCTTTAGAGCACGTATCGGATGGTGCAGTTGCGATCGCCAAGCGAATGCAATTGATTGACGAGCCACCGCCTTCGATAGCGGGCTAAAGGCTCTTCTCAGCAAGCAGCTTCGGATCGATGATTATTCCCACTCGGGTGATCCGCCTTCTTGCCATATTTTCGACCCGCATCGAGCCAAAATCGGTCTCGATGGAGTCTCCGGGTCGAGGGATACGCTCTAGTTTTTCAACAATCATATTCGCCAGAGAATCTTTACGGTTGGCGATATCAATATTGAGGCCGAGTTTGTTAACGAGCTCGTCAAAACGAACTTCGGCGCGGGCAGACACTCGTCCGTTCGGCAAAACTTCGATCTGCGGTCGTTCACTTTCTGGCCCGTCTTGCAGTTCGCCAAACACTTCTTCAACCACGTCTTCTAGGCTGATGAGCCCGCTGGTTCCGCCGTATTCGTCGAGCACGATCACGACTTGTGAATTGCTTTCACGCATGGTCTGGACAATGCGTTCCATCGGCAAATTCTCGGGGATTGCAACGAACGGTCGCGCCAGCTTCTCGAGATCGAAATCGGAATTGGTGTAAGCCCGAAGCAGGTCCATCGTGTACACGATGCCGACAATGTCATCAATATCTCCTCGGCACACTGGCACCCGGGAATATCGAATTTGCGACATCTTGCTCAGCACTTCTTGGAGATTGAGATCGATATCCAACCACTTGATGTCGAGACGGTGAACCATGATGTCTCTGGCCGCCAAAGCATCAAGCCGTAACGCACGCGAAACGAGGTCAGCATGGGCTTTCTCGAGAACCCCTTCTGAACTCGTGGCCTGGATCATCATTACAAGCTCTTCTTTCCCGATGGTTTCCTTGCCCGTCTCCTTGATGTTGATTTTAAAGGGCTTTAGGATGATTTGGGAGCAGGCTTGAGCCAACCAAATAATTGCCGAAAACAGCTTTACAAAGAGCCGAAGCGGGCGATATGTCAAGAAAATGAAGCGCTCAGGGTGTTTCAGGGCGATGTATTTTGGGATGAGTTCGCCGAGGACCACCAAAATAAACAGCACGAGAACAAACGCAATGAAAGTGCTTATTCGGTGATCGAGCCAAGAAAATTGCTTTGTCAAGAGGTCTGTAATGAACGGTTCGGTAAAGGAACCCATGGCAACCCCGATCATGGTTATGCCAATCTGGGTACCGGCGATGAACGGCGATAAATTGTCTGAAATCTTCAGAATTTCTTTGGCACTTCCGCTCCCTTTTTTCGAAAGCGATTCAAGTTTCGAACGACGAACCGAGACAAGGGAATATTCGCCTCCCACAAAGAAGGCGCTGCCAACGAGCAGCAGGAATGCGATTGCGATATTGGGTGCAACTCCCAGCGCCGGCTCAACACTCATGATGGTCCGTTAAGGGGCAACATAAACTTGCACTTTGCCTTTCTTCACTTTGTCGAGCCAATAGTCGATTCCGAATGCTCGACTGTTGCCGTGGAGCCGTTCGAATTTGAACCGGCTAAATTTTGGATCGTTGGGAGACACGGCAGGAGAATCCCAAGCCATGCACGCCGATGAGTGGGTGTATAGTTTGCCTTTGTACCAAAAGGACTTAACCAGAACCTTATTTTTTGGATACTCGCCATATGGAGGACAAAAAGGCATGTTTGGTTTAAGACCGTATGAAACCAAAAGATCGTTCATTTTTGCAATTTCAGATTTCACTTGATCATCACTCAATCGACTCAAAAATCGGTGATTATAGGTGTGATTTCCGATTTCAGATCCCCATCCGCGAAGCATATCGATCTTCTTTTGAATCAAGCGATGTTGCCCCCAAAGAACGGGCAAGGTGTAAAAAGTGCCTTTTAC
>JAYVXG010000519.1:0-4278 GCA_043785475.1 Armatimonadota bacterium | reverse complement strand
ACCGTTCTTGGCCTCGTTGGTTTAGCTTCGTCTTTTGCAGTAGCGGACGACGATTTATTACCGGCGAACCGTCCTAATTTTTCGTCTAACGCTACGGTTGTTCCGTACAACATGTGCATTCTCGAAACGGGAGTTACCTATCAACGTCAGGATTCCTCGCTTAACTTCAGTGGCCTCGAAGCGGCTGTTCGACTTGGATTTGCAAAGAACTGGGAGTTGGCGCTTTCGTTGCCGAACTATGTTTCCGGTGCGGCTCCTCGGGGTTGGACGGACGGAAGATTTGATTTCATTCGGCAACTGCCAGGGTGTCACGGATGGGACATGTTGGTAGCGTTTGGTTCGTCGGTGCCGACCGGCCAATCAGATTTGACTCAGACTGCCTTTAATCCGCACGGCTATTTCTCGATGGCGCATGACATTCCTGGCGGAATGTCTGTAACCGAAACCTTTTCGGTCGAATGGCGCAATGGAGGAGGGACGTTTTTTCCAAGTTACACCAACGGATTAACGCTTTCAAAAGATTTTGGTCAGGGACTTGGGGCGTTTGCTGAATTGTATTCTCAATTCGCTCCAGGACAATCAACGTCGCAAACCGCACACTTCGGGGTGACTTTTGCTCACACGAAGGACCAGCAGGCGGACATTCATTTTGGGCGAAACATCAATGCTGGAAGCGGCACAAACTGGTTCATCGGCGCAGGCTATTCTCGAAAGCTCGGAAAGTAACTCACATGTCCTGACTACTACTGACGAAAGAGTCGGCCTGGCTGGATTCGTCGAGCTTTCCTTCCCTCGCCGCGACCGCTTTGGCAAGCATGTCACCCAAGACCTTTTTCGGGCCATCCGTATCATTTGTGTCTTTGGCCCAAGTCTTGAGCACCGGGTCTTGTATCCCTCGCGAGAATGAAAAGGTGATGCCCCAAGGATGCGGACCTCGCTGAGCGATTCGATTCAGATTGATGAATGCGTCACTAGGCGTCTGTCCTCCCGAAAGAAAGACGACTCCGCCAAGTTCAGCCGGAATGTGCGCGTGAAGGGCGCGAACTGTCGCATCGGCTACGGCCTTATGGTCCATCGCGATGCTCGAATCCTTTCCGGCCAGCACCATGCTGGTTTTCAAAATTGCCCCGGGAAGATGAACGCGAAAGAAGCGCATTTGGTTAACAAGGGTGTCATACACGCGGTTCATAACCTGCTCACATTCGGCAAGCGTGTGCGTGCCATCATAGAGCACTTCGGGCTCTACGATGGGAACCAAACCAAAGTCCTGGCAAATGCTGGCATATCGGGCATGAACGGTGCAATTAGCCTCGATGCACTGGTCGGTTGGAATCCCTTGACCGATGGCGATCACACTGCGCCATTTGCCGAATCTTGCACCCGACTTGGCAAACCGTGCGATGCGTTCAACCAATGAATCTAGTCCCACTGAGACTTTTTCACCGCCAAATCCTGGCAGGTCTTGTAAACCGAGATCAAGCTTAATACCAGGCAAAACTCCCCTCAAGGCTAATACCTCGGTAAACAACTCACCGCGGTCGGTCTTCTGCCAAAAGGTCTCGTCAAAAAAGATGATTCCGGACAAAGCTATCTCGACGACCGGAGCCGTAACCAAAATTTCTCGATATCGCCGCCGATTTTCTTCGGTCGAATCGATACCAACTGCACTAAATCGCTTCTCGCAGGTACCTGAGCTCTCATCAGCGGCAAGTATTCCACGTCCGGGGGCGACGAGAAGTTGAGCGGTTGCGTCGAGAAACGGCATGTCCATGTTGAGATGGTATCTGATCCGCTTTGGTAGTATAGAATCGTGGCAGAAGACTTGGGCCAGAAAGTCATTTTTCGGTATCGTTCCGGCTGGATCATGGCCTATTTGTTGTACCTCTCACTCTTTTCTATTATATGGAATGTGTTTGTTTTCGCAATCAAAGGATCTTCGATCACGCCAGTCCCACAAATCTTTGTCGTAGTCGCACCAGTTTTACTCCTGTTGACCACGATATTCGTTGTTCGAGTCCTGTGCGAGCGAGTCGAGATCTCCGGTGACACGATCAAATGGTTCAACTGGATCGGAATGGAGAAGATCCACGTCCGAGCCATAGAAGTTTTGAGATTGGAGGAAATGGTGCAGTCATATGGAAGAGATCGGTATATCTATCCTATCTATGTGCTCACAACAAAGGGTGAATTCAAGTTCTGGTCAGGCATCTCCCGTGGTGATGAACTGATTTCTTATCTACGTCAATGCCTCGACAAGCGCATCGAAATGAATCTCTAGTTTCTTCCTTCCCAGATGTGATAGGCGAGGGAGAAGATGGATGACCTGATGGCCTTAGCTACGGCATTTTGAAGCTGTTCGAGGTCCATCGCATTTGCCTTCGCGTCTTCGGGGGTGATTGTAATCAGGAGGCGATTCCTGGCATAAATCACGCCATCGTCGCCAGTCGTGACGTCGTACATTTCGGGAACTCGGTCGAAAAAGACGTTTAAGTTTTTGAGAGTTGAGTTGGCTCGCTCAGCATCGCCTGCGATAGCAAATAGCTTACGCTTGCCGAAGAAGAGGACGTTGAGCCCCTTATCGGAGACTTTATTGCTGACTCGAAAATCGGATGAAACGAGGCTACGACGGATCGAAATCAAATTCTTCTTCATGTAATCTTCGATCTTATCGGCGCGAATTTTACTCGGCGGATGGGTTCGAAGAATGCCAAGATTTTGGTTGAGGCCTCCTTCTTTTGCCTGTAATCGCTCCATGAAGGTGAGCATTCCGGTGGCGTCAAACCCACCCGCAACGACGAGTTGGACTCCGCCGTAATCAGCTGAGGTTTCGGCTTTTACGCTCCAACCGTTGGTAAAGGCGGTGCCAAGTAGTTCGCTGGTGATGGCTCCCTCTGCCCTGCCCGAGAAGATCGAGGCTAGGATCAAGGGGATTTGGATCGGGGACATCTTTGCCTGTTCCTTCCGCATCCAAGCAACGTGTCTCTGGGCCGCGTGGCAGATTTCATGAGCGACAACCCCTGCGAGTTCGTCGTCACTTTGAACAAAATCAACGAGCCCCTGGAAGACGTATATGTATCCGCCTGGCAATGAGAAGGCGTTGACATCTTTATTGTCGACTACCTTAAATTTGTACTCAAATTCCGCGTGACGACGATCTCCCCAGGATAGATCAAACGTGTTTGCATTTGCGATAAGGGCAAGTTTTGCCCCGATTTCTTCGACTCTTTGCTGAGCCGCAGTGTCTTTTGTCGGCTTCATCGTCTTATCGTAATAATCGGCAGCCTCTTTTCCGACCTTCTTATCATCGAGGACATCCTTTTCGAACTGCTCTTGCTCTTTTGCCTTTTGAGCGGCAGTTTTTTGCCGGGTTGCACCATCGCTACTCGACGCACCATAACTCGGGTTAACCAGAGCGATGTGAGCAAAAGCGATGAGGGTAGTAATCATAACGGCAACCGATTAGACGAACAAATTGGAGACAAGTTTTAGAAAACGACCATCGGCTTCAGGATTTCTCCTCGTTTCATTGCAAGGTACATTGCCGGGAGCTCGTCAAGCTTGATGAAATGAGATACGACCTGTTCCGCCTTGAGAATTCCCTTGCCGATGATTTCTAGTGCCGCTTTGGTGTCTTCAGGTCCGCACGAGTAGGAGTTGAGGACGGCAACGTCTTGGAAATAGAGTTCGTGGGGGATCGAAAGCGAAGTATCTGGAGGCAACGGAGCAAACATACAGATTTTGCCGCCAGGTTGAACCATTCTGACCGCCGTGTCAAAGGCATCTTGGGTTCCGGGGCAAACAAAAACGACATCGTGCTTTGCCGGTCGAATTTCTTCATTCGATTGGGCATTGACACCATTTCGCTTTGCCCACGCTACTCGTAGACGGTTTGTGTCGTACCCGACGGCCTTTTCGCCGAGGGCGAGCATGTGCATGAGGCCCATGACTCCGAGGCCTATCACGCCTGGCTTTTCGGCGTATCCAGCTGTCCTAATTGATTTCATGACGCAGGCCATGGGTTCAATGAGCGCGGCGTCGATTGCCCTTAACGGGTTGACCAAAATGGTGTCGGTGAGGTTACCTAGCGGTACTGCAAATCGTTCGGCCATGCCACCGGGCAGTAGCCTAGTTTCCTTCCATTGTTTGCAATGGACAGATCGACCGGATTTACAAAATTCGCATTTACCGCATGGGGCGTGATGATGGGGGAAGATGTGGCTGCCGACGGGGAAGCGGGTGTCTTTGGATTCGACGACCACGCCGGTGACTTCGTGACCA
>JAYVXG010000518.1:0-4278 GCA_043785475.1 Armatimonadota bacterium | reverse complement strand
AGAATACATTACCCAGGTAAGAAACATGCGTCTTTGTATCCCAAAATAGCCCCAAATGAGGCGAAGCTGTTTGCCGATGGAACAAGGATTTCGGTGGTCGTAGGACATCCCGATGATGCGGAGTTTTTTATATCGGGGGTGTTGTTGAAATTGCATGAAACGGGGGCAAAGATCACGTTGATTGTGGTAACAGATGGTGACAAAAGCTACTATCCATCTTTTTTAACGAATGCGGAGGAGAACCGCCGGGTGCGGCGTCAAGAGCAAATTGACGCGAGTTCGAATTACGAGGCTAAGGTCGTTTTTCTTGGCGGTCCTGACGGCCGGTATAACCCGGACGAGCCGGTTCTTAGAACAAAACTAAAGGTGGCATTGGATGATTCAAAGCCCGACTATATCTTGGCCTTTGATCCGGAGTACTTGCCCTTTGTTCAGCATCGAGACCATGAGAACTCGGGTCGAGCGGCTCTTGAATTGGCTGCCGGTACGACTGCGAAGTGGGTTCTCCTTTACGCAACGACGGCGAAGAACTATTTTGTTGACACCAGTAAATATTGGGACGACCGATCCCGGCTCATCGCGATTCACAAGAGTCAATTTAACGGCACTAAGTTGGAAATGATTCGAGGAACATTGTTTGAGAGGGAACTAAGTGATGGCGAAGAGGGCGGATTCGAATTGGCGGAAGGATTTCGTGCGATCAAGTTGAAGGATTAGCGTAAAATCGCACCATGAGATTTTTTGCTATTTCGCTTGCCCTGCTGGCTACTTTGGCTCTCGGTCAAGACCGATTGCCCCACCATCCTAAATATAAAGCGTATCAAGATGCTCAGGTCTCATCGCGCAAAATGACGGATGCGGTCAATGCGATCGGAGCTTTGGGCTGGTCACCGGACAGCCGATACGCACTTTTACGTGACGGCAAGGCGTTTGACATGCAATCTAAGACGGTTGTTGACTACAAGACAGGTGCAACGGCTCCGTTACCAGCTCCTTCTCGGCGACGAGGTGGTGGTCAGGGACCGGCCCGGGGACGTCAGTTTAGCTCGGTGGCTTCTCCGGACGGAAAGTGGACCGCGAAGTACGAAAACGCCAATCTCTATCTGGTTAATGCGGCGAAACAAGATGAGCAGAAGCCGATTACTCGGGATGGAAGCGTCGAAAAGCGTATCAAGTACGGAACCGGGAGTTGGGTTTATGGCGAGGAGCTCGGCCAAAACAGTGCGATTTGGTGGTCGCCAGATTCAACAAAAGTGGTCTTTTACCGTTTCGACGAATCTCAGGTGAAAGATTACTTTGTGACCCTTTCGGAAGGCGATATCCAGAACAAGCTGTACACCGAAGCGTATCCAAAAGCAGGCGCGCCCAACCCGCTAGTCCAATTATTGGTATACGATTTGGCAACGAAGCAGACGACCAAAATCGACACAGAATTCAAATCAACAGACCCTGATATCTCCCAGTACATCTATAATGTTCGATTCTCGCCGGATGGCAAGTCGATTCTCTTTCATCGAACCAATCGGAAGCAAAATGTGTTGGAATTGGTGGCGGCAAACCCGAGTACGGGGGCGTGTCGGATGGTTATTCGGGAGTCGAGTCCGGTCGGCTGGGTTGAGAATAATCCGACGATTCAGTGGCTGGCCGACGGAAAGCATTTCCTTTGGTTTAGCGAGAAGACGGGTTTCTGGAATATCTACATGGCGACCCTCGCTGATGGTGTCATTGGGCCAATTACTCGCCACGGGTTTGAGGTCGAGAGTGTGGCAAAGGTCGATGAGAAAAACGGTTTGATTTGGTATTACGCCCACAGTGCTCCGAATCCTGGCCTGATCCAGCTTCATCGGATCAAATTTGACGGTACCGAGGAGAAGAAGTTGACCGATTCATCGCTGAGTCACACGGTGCAAATCGCTCCGAATGGATCTGGTTTTACGGATCGGTCAGAGGCATTGGGCGTGGTTCCGAGTCTTAAGATTTGTGACGGCGAAGGCGCGGTTCTGAAGGAAATTGCCACCGCAGACATCGGCGAGCAAATTCGAAACGGATGTAAACCAGCTGAATCTTTCACGTGCTTAGCGGCTGACGGTACCACAAAGATTTATGGATACATTCAGAAACCCGGTGACTATGATCCGAGCAAAAAGTATCCTGTTATTCTGAGCGTTTACGGCGGTCCAGGTTCTGGAAGAGGAACCGAACGGTTTGTTGGAATGAATGCAGAAGCAGAATTTGGCTTTGTTCATGCTTGGATCGATGGGCGAGGAACACAAGGGCGGGGTCGTGATTTCCGCGAAAGTGTGTATCGAAAGCTGGGGATCGTGGAAATGGATGACCAAGCCGCAGCGATGCAGGCTTTGTCAAAGCAACCGTATATTGACGGGACTCGGATTGGGATCGAGGGGACGTCTTACGGTGGTTATGCTTCGCTGATGTGCCTGGTTCGGCACCCCGAGACGTTTGCAGCGGCGGTGGCCGGAAGTCCGGTTTCCGCGTGGTACCACTACGATTCGATTTATACAGAGCGGTATATGGATACTCCTCAGAATAACCCCGAAGGGTACAAAATGGGATCGGCCATGGAGTACGCGAAGGATTTGAAGGGGGCGCTGTGCCTCTACTTTGGTACCGCGGATGATAACGTTCACCCATCGAATACTTGGCAAATGATCAATGCATTGGATCGAGCCGGAAAACCTTATCGGCTTTACGCAGGTGTGGACCAGGGTCACTCTGGGCTACAGTTTGCGCGTCGGATGGAGTATTTCATCGATAACCTCCAGCCGGGCGGGTGGGGGAAGTAGCCGTTATCTGTAGCTAGCTGCCTCGGGAATCCAAGGATCGGACAACGGTTAATATCCAGATGGGTAGAATTCGATCCGACTTTCCCGAGGCTAAAGGATGAAAGAACGAAGCCATCGTTGGCGCAATACGAAGGAGCACGGGCAGACCTGCTACGTAACGACGACTTGTCTTGACTTTGCTCATCTTTTCGCTCGACCGGAAATGCGGACGAGAATGTCTCTTAATTTCTTACAGGATTGCCTTAGGTACGAAGCTAGGGTTCATGCCTTTGTCGTCATGACGCACCATGTCCACTTCCTGGTGACGCCATATGAATCTCAGACTATATCGCACCTTGTCCAGCAAATTAAACGGCGATCGGCAAAAGATCTTCGTGAGCACTTGTCGAACAAAGAACTTAATCAATTGAAGGAACAAACTGGGCTCAACGACCATCGGTTTTGGAAAGATGGATTTCGAGGAAACCCCATGTACTCACCCGAAGTATTCCAGCAAAAGCGAAATTACATCAACCAGAATCCAGTGCGTAGCGGGTTTGTCGAGGAGCCTTCGGAGTATTTGTGGAGTTCCTTGTTTTTGCTTGGAAATGGCATGTTTGATGAGGACGAGGCAGCCGATCTTGCCAAAGCTATTCGGTTTTATGAAGAGCTGTTGTCTTCTTAGTCATTGACTTCTTAACCACGGGAAAGTCGGATCGAGTTCGACCTGGTTAGATGCCTATTGGCTTTCGATCCTTGGATTCCCGTGGGAGGATGGGCCGGAGTTTTCTAGCCACGGGAAAGTCGGATTGTGGCCCTCGGTTTTCGCGGATTATGTCTCATTTCAATCCTTGGATTCCCGTGGCAGCGTGCAAGGTATTCCCGTGGCCACAGGAATTCATCCATCAAATGCTTTTCCCCCACGGAAGGTATCGGGCCAGACGTTGTCGTCCTTGCCTTCCTGGAAGAGTTCGACCTTTTGGAAGGCGATTTTTTCGTCCGCGGTGTGTTTGGCTTTATCGAGTCCGGCGAGGACGACTTTGTGTTTGCCAAATTTTTGGTTGACGGTGTCGATGGCGGAGTTGAAGGCGGAGCGCTCGACAGTTGGGTCGAAGAGGCTCGGGGTTACTTGTTCCGGTTTTAATAGTCCGGTGAAGCCGACACCGACTTGGAGGGGACGTTCGAAGTCTCGCTTTTCCCACATTTCGAGGAAGATGTTAGTCATGGTGACGCTGTCTTGAGTTGGGGCGAGGGAGGTTTGGTCGCCCCAACTCTTCGACATTCCCTTTACATAGATGCTCATATGGGTGGCCCAGAGGTCGTTGGCCCGGAGTCGAGCCGACGCTTTGTGGAGAAGCCGAAGGAGAACATCGCGGCATCCTTGCTCGGTGCGGAATTCCGGCGCGAGGACGTGGGAATGGCTGAGGGATTTGTCGGTTTGGTTGTCGTGGTGTCCTGGCTCTCCGCGGAGGCTGTGATAGAAACGCTCGCCAAT
>JAYVXG010000517.1:0-4286 GCA_043785475.1 Armatimonadota bacterium | reverse complement strand
ACGGATCATGCCCGCAAACGCGCCACCAAGCATGAAAAAGAAGCTCACCGAAATGAGATACAAAATTGCAATTCGTTTATGGTCTTCGGTCAGAAGCCAAGACTTGAGCGAATGACCATTCGTTAGGTAATTCGTTTTTGGCGCGGGCGATGATTCGCCGCTACCAATTGGGGTTGAAACCGTAGTGCTCATCTTTTCTGATCTCCTTTCTCTGCAGCGATCGCACCAACTGCGAGGTTATGTCCTCGTTGGGTTGGAGTTGCATCTGCGCTCTCTGACGTATATTCGAGAGCATTTGAATTAAGTCCTGCTTTGCCGTTTACCTGGGCTTCTCGTCCTGGAACTGCGGCGGCAATATTGTTCGTCAATGGTAATGATGGTACAGCTCCGGCCTTGATGTACGCCATCAATGCCAAGACTTCATCTTCTGTCAATTGTTTGTCGTACATCGGCATCGTATTGCCGTAGCCCTTCAACAATTTCTCTCCTGGACGGAGAATCGATTCTCGGATGTAAGATTCATCGGCGACGAACCGTTGACCGTTTTCCATTTCTCGGGTTTTGCCATATAAGCCATTGAGGGAAGGTGACCGTGGCGGAAGATCAACCGGACCGTGGCAATTACCGCAACCGACCTTGTTGAAGAGTTTTTCTCCCGCTTGAATCGGAGTTAAATTCTGTCTCATTGAGCCATTGTTTGCGAGCCACTCTGCGTAATCTCGCTTGCTCATGACAATAACCGAGCCGCCCATTTCTGAGTGTTGCGCTCCACAGTACATGTTGCAGAAAAGGTGGTATTTACCGATTGCGGTGGGCCGGAACCACATCTGGGTATATCGTCCGGGGATCACCATGAATTGAACTCGAAATGCCGGGATATAGAAATCATGAATGACATCCTGAGCGATCATCGTCAGCTTGATATCGGTATCGATTGGAACGTGGAGGGTATTGTTTTCTCGAACTCCGTTCGGATGCTGAATGTGCCACATCCACTGCTTTCCAACCACAAAAATCTCTTTGGCTCCTTTGGGCGGAATCCTCGTATCGGCATAAACTTTGGCACCCCAAATGAAGAAGATAATGGCGAGGATGGTTGGGAAGATGATCCATATCATTTCCAACTTCATGTTCTCATAAACTGGGCTTGTTCGATCAGCCGATGACCCAGCGCGATACTTGATCGCATAGAAGATTACATATGCAAAGGTAATAACCGCAAAGACCATGGACAGTGCCAAGATTGCATAGAACAGGGTGTCCATTTCGTTGGCAAAGTTCGATGCCGCGGGCGGTGAGAAAGGAAAGTTAGCTAAGTTCATGACTGCTTTGATTCTCCGGCAAGGTCCTCATGACCTGTGGAAAGTGTGTTGCTTGGAAAATGCTTATTCCAACGCCAAATGGCTCCCGAAACGCAGAGCAAAGTTATGATGCCAGATATGTTAAGTATCTGCACAATAGACCTAGTCCGGGGGCTCGAAGCCTCCATTTTGAAACAACCAAGGAGGAACACGTCGCCTAAAGGTTGGACTGCGCCCTTCAATGCTTCGTGAATATTGTTTCGAACCGTCTTCGTCTGGAAGTTTGGACCTGTGTTGTAGGCGACAATTTTGCCAGATGTGGCAATAAACGCCGCAGCCGCGGGATGGTTGACCCAGTCCTTCTGTTCGTCGTACTGGTAGTAGAAGCCCATGACATCGGTCAATTTATGAGCTTCTTCAGGGGTGGCCACCGTAAAGTGGATTCCCTGATCGAGGTACGCGTTTAGCTGCACCTGCATTTCGGGGGTTTGCTTCGTCCAAGCCTCCTGGAATTGAGTCATCAACTCGATTTTTTTCACCTTAGCAAGTTCAATCGTTTCTTTGGGGTGAATGCTCATGACGACTAAATCGAAGTCTCGGCCAGGAACAACAGAATCGACGGTTCGTTTGGTGCTGAGGGCAGTTTCCACCATCAACATCTTCATTAGAGATTCGGTTTCGACGTAGCAAGCACCGGTGCACTTATAGAATATTGGCAAGAAAAGTACGGGGCGTCCGGAGTGGAAGTATTCACCAAATAGATGAGTCTTTCCATCGGTCTCGGTGAGCTTCGCGTCCACTGGCATCTGAGCACCGAGCTGGGGTTTAAAATCGAACTGATTTGAGTGCACGCCATTAGACTTGTTGGGCCGAATGAGCACCAACATGGCGACAACAATCGCAAGTATTGTTATCGGAATCCATATTGGGCTGCTCTTCTTTTTCATGGTCGCTCGCTCGTTCGTCTTCGGCTTATGGGTTAGGTTTACTGGAACCAGGTCCAACAGCATTCTGAGGAATCGTGTTGCCTTTCGTGACCGCAGGAACCGCGGTTCCCGTTGATACTCCGCGATCAACGACCATCCGCATGGCCTTTTCAATTGGAATTCTGACGACACCCTTGGTCTGATCAACCCAACCAAACGACTTCATCGTTTCGTCTTCGTGAATTCGAAGGTGCTGAATGTCGGTTTTGGTCGTCAAGTTGTCCTGCAAAAGCGGATTCTCCGGCGCCATATGCTTTTGGGACTTCGGCGCAGGCTCGCGAGTAGATCCCAGCATTGACGGGATCACTTTTCCTGGCGTGGAAACCCAGTTGTAGACCGGAATCGATACGATGAAACAGATAATACAACTCACCGTGATGGTGAAGGTGTAGGACTTGACCATCGGGATCTTAAGATCCCTACGGTCATATTTCATTTCCCTTAGGACTTCTGGATCTTCTGGCTGAAACTCAGTGTGCATTTGCCTTAGCCTCCTTTAATCGATTGTCATATAGCGGTAAGAGCGGTTGCTTCTCCATCAATGAGAACAGAATTGCGAACCAAACAAACCCGAGGAAAATCACTCCCAAGCCGTCACCCAATGTTGGCCACGCTTGGTCCCATTCTCGGTGCGGTGTCGATGCGGCGATGATCCAAAACACATCGACGAACCGGAAGCAGAGAATAAAAATCGCGACCTTCTTGAGTCGAGCGTGATACATCTTGATTCGTGGTGAGAGTAACGTTACGAACGGAATGAGGAAGCATCCCAAGATCGTCGAAGCACCGATGTAGTTCCAACCAAGCTTAGCGTCTACTCCGCGGTGAGCGTAAAAGAACGCGGTGTCGGGCAAGTTACCATTCCAAAGGATAATGAGCTGAGACACCGACGTGTAACCCCACAACATCGTCAGCAAGAACATCATGTTGCCGAGGTCCTTGGTGAGCGATGGTGACATCGAATCTTTGTACGGTGTCTTGTTCGCAGCACTGGTTACGAGCAGAATTCCGATGGTTAACGCGGTCTGTGCTCCACCAACGTTCAACCAGAGCGGGTACATCGTGCTGTACCAACCCGGCGTCAACGACATTCCAATGTCGGTCAACAAGAACGTTGTGATCAAGGCGTAAAAAACGATGCAAGGACTGGCAACGTTGGTTCGAAGCTGAGCTTCGCTTTCGTCCATGCTCTTGTCCTGCCGTCGTGAGGACATTTGCAAGTAGATCGACATTCCACCGAGAAGCAAAAACGCAGCCGCGACCCGAAGATCAAAGGCACCCTGGTTCAAATAGACCTGTTTGAACTTGACGACGTAATCGGTCGATTTTGGATTGACCCATTCGTACACCTTGTCCATATGAGCCCGAATCGGGGCAAAGAAGAACGCCAAGGCAACAAACATCCATGGGTGTGAACCGGCTTCAAATACTCGAAGAACCGGCAAGGTCCACATGCTTCGGATTGAGTGGTGAACAAGGCTTAGCACCAAGCAACCGAGGGTCGCCATCAGCCAAAACACAAATCCGTACATGAATCCGTTGAGCAAGTGAACCTGCCGATCTCCAGAAGAGAACATCAGGACTCCCCAATAGCCGAGGGCAAAAAGTGAACCGAGAATCGCTACCGGTTTCAGCTTCAAAAAGCCCGGTTTACTGTCTTGATCTGTCATGGCCGCGCTTCCGTTCAAAATTGCTTCACTCATTAGTGACCTTCTCCTTCAGGGGCTTCCTTCTTCGGTTCAATTTTCTCATCAAGTTGTGCTTTTTCTTTGTCGTTCAAATCGCTCACGGAACCGTGCTGACTCAATTGAAGCGCTCGAATGTAGGCAACAACTGCCCATCGGTCTTGCGGTTCAATTCGTGAAGCATAACTGTACATTGCGCCGTACCCATTAGTGATTACGTCGTAGAAATGGCCCACCGGCATCTTTCGAAGTCGCTCGGAGTGATAATTCCCTACAGGACGCTTCAACTGATAGCCTCGAAGAGCGATCATGCC
>JAYVXG010000516.1:0-4295 GCA_043785475.1 Armatimonadota bacterium | reverse complement strand
TTGATCGAGATTATTTCTACCGAGACGGCCATCGATACGAGCGAAGGGAAGTTTGGCAACACGGGCAGAAATACTATCAATTTGTCGATTGCGACTATGATTCGAGGAATCGTGGTAATGATTGGTTCAACACTCGTCAGAGACACGATGACAACGAATGGCGGCGTGCAGAACAACGACGGCAAGATGATGAACGTCGACGTGATGATCAGCGAAGAAGAGAAGATGATCGACGCCGAGATGAAGAACGCAGAAGAGAAGACTCTCGACGGCGCGACGAAGACAGGTGGGATCGAGATCACCGAAATGACCGAACTCACGATAACGGAAACCGAGGCAATAGTCAGGGCCGAGGAAACAGCCGGGGTAAGCGAGATGACCGGGATAACCGGGATGACCGAGATAACCGGGATGACCGAGATAACCGGGATAACCGGGATGACCGAGATAACCGCGATTACCGGGACAATAGAGACGATGATCGCAACGGGCGCGGAGGCAACTAGTCGCTACGTAAAACACTAGTCGCTACCTATGATCAGAATGGCTCTAGTGGATAAACTCTGGAGCCTCTTTTTATGAAAGCCGTTGGGATCTCAGAAATCCGCCGATGTAACGTCGAATCTGGTTTCGGAGTATTGCCCAATAGGAGACAACAATGAAAAAATATTGGAATTTGACAAGCATTGCTTTGTTGACATGCGTAGTAACTATGCCGATGATTGTGCCCGCGATGGCACCACTCCAAACGGAAGCCCAAAGGCGTGACCAGACCCAGCACGAGTGGAGAACAATTGCGACCGTAAGTGGAGCTGCCGGGTTGCTCGGTTTACTCAAGAAGGACAAAACCTTAACCTTTGCTGGGGCGGCTGGAACTCTCTATGCGCTGTACCGATACGATGAAGACGCGAAGAGCAAGGATCGCCTGGCACGAGCAAGGGCTCAGTATTTCAATCAGGACTACTTCTATCGGGATGGCGTCAGGTACGACCGCCGAACCGTCTCAAAGAATGGCAATGAGTACTATCAGTTCTATCGGGCACCAAGAAGCCAGCAGGATTGGAAAGAGCGGGGCGAACATGACAATCGTAACAACCCCAACAGCAACCGGAACCATGATAAACACGGCCAAAAAGGCAAGTGGAAAGGAGATCGGGATGAAGATAGAGACCGAGACAGAGACAGAGATCGCGAAGGTAACGGCAAAGCCAAAGGAAACCATAAAGGCAATGGCGAAGGAAAAGAAAATGACAAGGGCCAGGGCAACGGTAAGGGACGTGGAAAGGGCGAATAGTTAATCCGCAACCTTTGGATCGCCCAAAATAGAAGCTCCGCAGATTCTGCGGAGCTTCTATTTATTTAGGCGTTCACGCACAGTTTAGACATCCAAGTCCTAGGCATTTCTCGAAAAAGAGTAGTGTTCCTATGGTCTGAGACGTCTGAACTATTGAGAGGCGATATGAAAAACAACATTCTGAAAATCGTGACCCTAGGCTTAGTTACCGGTGCTATGGTGATGCCGATGACCATCAACGCTCAAACGAAGAGCGAGAAAGAGATCGCCAGACGGCAAAAGACTAAGAAAGACTGGCAGACGACAGCCAATATCAGTGGTGGAGCAGCCATTCTCGGTCTTCTTACTCACAATAAGAATTTAACCTACATTGGTGCCGGCACTGCTTTGTACTCAACTTACCGAATGCAGGAAGATACGAAGAGCCAAAACAGAACTCGGCGTCAACGTGCGGCATTCTATGGCCAAACGCATTACACCAAGAACGGCGTAAGATATGACAGGCGAACCGTGAAGAAGCACGGCAGGACATATTACACGTTCGTAAGACATCACGGATAAAGTGATCAAAGCGGCTCTCTTGGTCTTGTGACCATGAGAGCCTCTTTCGTGACGGGAGATGAGTCTCTAAGCAAAACCGGATTGATCCCCCGGGTACTCTCTTGATGATGACCGACTTTTCCAAATCTTGGCGTTTGAGCCGTCAACGCTTTATCGAATCGGTGTCTGATTTGAATCACGACCAGCTTAATTATCGGGTGTATCCCGGTGCTTTGTCAGTGGGAGAGATGGCTTTGCATGTCGCTGGAGTGGAGATTTGGTTTATTTCCCAGCTCACTGGTCAACAGCTTAATCAGGCGGAAATCAAGTTAACGAAGGCTGCGGTTGAAGGGGTTGTCAATGACAAACCGTTTCCGTACAATGCAGAAGAAATAGGCCCTGCGATGGTGACTTGGGCGATGGGCCGAGGGGAAGTTTATGTCGCCCCGAATATCGACGATCCTTCAGCGGAGTTCTTGGCTAAGGAAATCAAGAGTGCGCTAGGACCGATCATCACTGGTGAGGGAGCTTTGACACGACTGGCGTTTCACCCGGCTTACCACCAAGGGCAGGTTTATCTGATTCGGTCCTCACCGAATTTTCCTCAGTAGGAATTGACGGATATTTCATTATTCGCATGTGATTTCGGGGGAGGCTTGAAACTTTATAACCTCAACACCCCAGGCGCCGAAACCGTGTTGAACAACTCTGCAAGGTCAATGAATCGGCTTCGTAGATACTGGGTATGAGAAGCTTTCGGGGAGGACTAAATGAGCCTAGACATTCCGTAGATGTTTAGAAATGAACCAGGTCGACCAGTCGTCGTAGTAGAGTTTGACCGGCAGGATTGATCAATAGTCCGTTTGGTTGCGTTCCGAGTCCGCCTTGGGGCCGGTAGGTTGTTAAAATAGTTTCTCCGATTCGCGCGGTGTATGCAGATTCGACATAGGTGCGTGTATCGATTCGAGTTTCAAGAATTTCGACACCTTCGAGTCTGTCCAGCCATTCTTGGTCGAGGACTTGATCTGGGCAAACGGCTAATCGTTCTTCCCACGATAGTCCGAACCCTTGCGTGATGCTTTCGCGCCAATATGGAGCGGCGACTCCACCCTGACCTTCCACGAGGACGATCATCGGTTGTCCAATTCGTTCGCGTAGGAATTCTCTCCAGCCGGCAACGATTGGAAGACCAGCTTTTCCAAACTTAACGCCCTCGAATCTGTCATCCGCAAACATGAGATTGCAGTCATCAAAGGTTAGGGTCAAATGGGAGTGGATTTCCCATGAATTTTGAGCTCCGCCGTACTCGCAGTGAAATACGTATGAACCCGGAGCAAGGGAGTCGATAAAGACATTTGCGATTTGGATCGGTCGTCCGCACGTGGAAGTTGGTTCGGCGATGCCTTCTTGAATGGGCCGTCCGTTGAGGGTTTTGAGAGTCCAAATGGCACTACTGTTGGTTTCAGAACCGGCATAACCAATTTTGATAAGGATAGGTTTGTCTGCAAAGAAGTTATATAAATCCGAGTAACCTGATCGGTTGCCTCCTCTTGTCCAGCGTGGGTTGCGGGAAGGAATGAGGAAGAGGACGTGCTCGGAATTCCAGGTTGAGAATTGGCCGGGCGTGTACCGTTCTCTCGCCCAGTCAGTTTGGATTCCGGAACTTGATATTGGCGTATCACGAAGTCCGGTTAGGACGTATCCGTCAAAGTCGGACTTGGATCGGAATTGTTCGATCAGATGTTTTCGGACAAAAAGGGCCTTGTCGATGCTGGTTGCCATCAGTTCTTTGTGGCGAGAAATTTTTGCTTCGTTAACAAACCTGTTTTCGCTGATGAACGTGGGAAGGTCATATTGCCATCTGACGCCTTTCTCGTTTAGCTCGGACAGGGCCGATGCCCAAAACGGCATTGTTTCGCCGATCTGTTCAATATCGCGATGGATATCGCAATCAAGGGTTTCTCCGAGAAAGGCTTTCCCGTCAATTCTGGGGCCCGTTTGCAGCGAATCAACCAGGCAAGGGAAGAACTGAGCATCGGCGTAGGGGTGGAAGTCGTAAAAGGTCCCATATTCTCGGGGGTCGCCGCCGTACATCTCGGCTCCACCGGAGTTGTCCTTGATCAATGGGCATTTGGTGAGCGCATGGAGTTTCTTGACCCACTTTTCTCGGTATTCGGCAGGGGCATCGCCCAGCTCGCAGCCGAGCGTCCAGGCAACTACGTTAAGGTGGTGCGCATATTGGCGGATAATGGCGTCGAGTTCTGCGTCAACTCCGGCCGACTCGAAAAGGGAAGTGTCGGAGAGCCAAAGGGGAAGTTCGAGCCACGCAAACATACCCCGCCTTTCCATTTCTTCGAGGTAGGCGTGCGGTGGGAGCCATAGGCAAAATTTGACGGTATTGAATCCGAGCGATTGAACGTAATCGAGTTCTTTGGTTGTGGTGGCTTCGTCGGGGTGGCAG
>JAYVXG010000515.1:0-4309 GCA_043785475.1 Armatimonadota bacterium | reverse complement strand
AGTGTAAAAATTCGTCGGCGGACATTCGGCTCAGCCACGCATTGAAGGGAATGACTACGGTAAGCCCGACTCCATGGATTTGTAGTTGCTCCAAATTCATCTTGAGGGACGCGATTGCTTTTGGTGCTTTAGTCGGGTTGAGAATGACGGCGGGGTGACGGTCAAACGTCACGACAATGACGGGAATTTCAAGCTCTTTTGCATGGTCAACAGCGGTTTTGATCACTTGTTGATGGCCTAGGTGTACGCCATCGAATGTGCCGACGCAGACCACCGCCTTTTCCCATTCTGGTTTGAGGAGTTCTACGCCAAAGTGAATTTGCATCAGGGTTTTTCCTTCGACAGAAACAGGGCCAAGCTCAGCGCGACAATTTGGCTGACCAAGACCGGCAGTAGGTTGGAGAGTTTCGACCAGACAAGCGCGGGAAGGAGCGGCTCAGGAACCCGGGTTGAGCCGGTTTCTTGGGTGGAGATTAGCATGACCGCCAAGTAACAAATAAAGCACCAAATAATTGGTACGGTCATATTTAAGGGGGCCGTAAAGGTGGATTTAGGGACCAGGTCTTTGAAGACGGTGCCAATTAGGACGGTCGTGCCAGTGGCGATAAGGGGGGCTGCCAACAACACGAGGGTGCTGACTGAGAACTGGGCTTTGCTAACGAAGAGCACGGTCCAGACGATGGCCACGATGAAGCAGATAAAGCTGGCATTTGCGACCACGTAGAGGCGATCCTGAAAGGTTGTATTGTTGCTTACCGGGGGAATTATCATCGTAACGCCCCCCATAAGGTCTCAAGAAGAACTGAAATTTCTTTAACCTTGGCGGCGTGGTCAGAAAGTTCACTCGTTACGGACGTGACTTCCTGCGGAGGTGGCCCCTTATAGTTTTGAACCCGTCGGACCATGCCGTTATTCGGGGAGGTCTTCGGGTCGGACGTCGGATGCACCCCAGTTTTCCTCGGCAATTTGCTCGTAGATTTCTTTACGGTGAACGGATACATCACGAGGCGCGCGGATACCAAGTCGAACTTGTTCGCCTCGAACTTCGAGTACGACAACTTCAATATTATCTCCGATAACGATCGTTTGGTTTACTTTCCTGGTGAGGACCAGCATCCTTACGCCCTCCGTGGCATCCGTTAAAATCGGGTCAAGCAGCGGCTAATTTGGCAACTTCTTGTGACCCCGAAAAGATCGGATATCGAATAGTATACGCTTCATCTTCCAAAATGACTTGTTTTGCCTTGCGAGTTTCCAAGTTTATGACCACAGGAGCGGCAAGGTTTGCCGTCGCTGCGTCTGGATTGCCTGCCGGAATGGTGGTGGTTACTAATATCAGATGGGCGGTTTCTGGTGCCAGCCCTAACGATTTTGCCTCGGCATCCGTAATCTCTGGCGCATAGTCTGAAACGAAAAACTCGGGGATTGATACCAAGAAAGCTAATGTTGCGTACTCGATCGATTGAAGCCATCGATAAGGGCTTCCTTCTTTTGTATTGACGACAACATATTGTCTCAAATTCTGAAATCCAATCATTCCTTCCGAAATGTCAATTACGTCCCTTTTTGAGAATTCAATCTCTCCAAATCGTGTGCCTTTTAGCTTCATGGTGTTTAGCCTCTAATAAAGTCCATCAGGCTTAGCTTGTTTCCTTGTCCAGCCATTTGGAGGGCGGCTTGATAAGCCGTTTGAGCACTCTGATAGTCCGTAATCGCCTGTGCCAAATCTACGTCAGTGACGTCGGAGACGCCTTTAGTCAATTCTTCGATCCGCCGGGTTTGGTCCCCTTGATAGTCGTTTACGGTTCGGACCCGATTTCCAATTTCGCCCCGGCTTAAACTCGCAGTCTGTAGCCCGGCCTGGATATTGGTCAAAGAAGTATTGCTGAGGGTTGCGGTGTCATTGTTTTGCAACGCAATAATTGTCGAGGTTAAGGTGTTGAATGCCGTAGTGAAGAAGGATTGGGTACCCGGCAAGGATAAATCCATGGTCTGACCCGGGGCGGCTTCAACCTTGGCGGTACCGAGGTCGCCGTTGTAGACAATTGCTCCGGCAACCACGGTAAATGGAGTTGTTTTCGTCGCAGTGCCGGCAAAAAGATAGTCGCCGCTGCCGTCTTTGGTGTTACCTAATTGAATGAGGCGATCGCGAATTGATGTCATTTCGGACGCCATTGCTTGTCGTTCATTTTGACCAATTGTTGCCGTCGCGCCGCTAACGGTTAGCGCGTTGGCTCGATTAAGGAGAGTTGTTACCTCGGTAAAGGAATTTTCGCTGGACGCGAGCCAGGAGTTGGCCCGATCGAGATTCGCGGAATATTGGGCAAGCCCAGCTTTGACGCTGGTCATCGAAATGACATTGCTCACGCCCGTTGGATCATCTCCAAGTTCGTTAATTCTTCTCCCGGTGGATACTCTTCTTTGCGCGGCAAAGTAAGCGGTTCCTGCTTTTTGGACCTGGCTTTGTGAAGAGCTGTATTGGTAGAAGGTGCTAACTCGATTCATGGTTTCTCCTAGTATATTTATCGGTATTTTGGAAGGTCATTCTCTAGTCAAATTCACTATTTCAACATGTTAATGAGATCGCCCATGAGTCCATCCATGGTGCCAAGCACCTTTGCGGCTGCCTGATAGCTTCGCTGAAACTTTAACATGTTTGACATTTCGTCGTCGAGACTGACTCCGGCGACGTCTTGTACTTGAGAATCAATTTGTTCGCTCATGGCGTTGGCAGTGTCGACGCCGTTCTTTGCGATACTGACGTCCCGACCGACAGTACTGACCAAATCAGAAAAGAAGGTCCCAGATGTCCGGGTTCCTAGGCTTACAAATTTCGTGTCTCGTAGACCCGAAATTGCCAATGCCGCAGAGCCGTCCCCGGCAGCAGAAGAGTTTCCGATAACGATGTTGCTGGGGCTGGCATCGACGGCCGCATCGAGAGCAAAGTCGACGGCTCCAGTTTGTACAACCGAGTCATTGAAGAACTTTTGTCCGGTGGCTCCAGCTGCGGTGTATCCGGCCATATGGATCGAATTAACCTGAGTTCGAAGAGTGTTGGCCAAGTTATCGAGTTGCGATCGGTAACTTGAGACTTGATTCGAATTGTCAAATAGTCCCTTCAGCTTTCCGCTTGTGATGGACCATGTTGCGGTGGCATTCGTGATCGTACTGGCCGACGCATTAAAGGACGTTGGGAACTTGGTTGCGCCGACTTGGTCCACAAGGGTGAAACTGCCGACAAAAACGGATGTTGTGCCGTCGCTCGCCACGTGGGTATCCACATTCACTAGCTTTGATAGGTCCGAGATCGTCTGATCCCTTTGATCAAACAGATCATTCGGTGATCCGCCTTCTGCTAGCTGCTTTTTGATCTCCGTATTGATGGTTCCAATTCGATCTGCGAGGCTTTGGATCTCGACAATTGTTTGGTTAATCTGATCGGTTTGCGATGCGTCCTGAGATTTCAGTTGTCCGTAATTACCGCTGATTTTTTGAGCTAGATCTCGACCTGCGGCCTGTACCTGCTGCTGGTACGCCGCGCTTGTCGGGTTTGATCCAAGCGCTGACCAAGAATTGTAAAACGTTGTGAGTGCATTGCTGATGCCTTTGCCCTGTACGTCGAGGAACATTGATTGCACTTTTTCAAGATTGTTCAGGGTTCCCTCGGACTTACCTTGCTCTGAGTAGGAATCCTGCCGTCTTGATTCGAGCATTGCATCCCGAATCCGGTTGACGGAAGACACAGTTACTCCCGAACCAATGTTGATTATTCCGTGAGCCCAATCGGTGGTAGGATCAGTCGCGACTAGGCCGACAACCTGCCGTGAATAGCCCGCTGTATGAACGTTCGCAATATTGTGACCTGTCGTGTCGAGGCTTCTTTGAAAAGCTCGAAGGGCACGACTGGCGGTTTCGATTCCTTGAAATGGACTTGGCATAGCTATTTTCTCCCTTAGGCGGCGGCATTAACAAGAACTGAGACAGAGTTGTTCTTTCGAGTTCGGTACGGACCTTTACCCGTAATCGCAGCCTTGGCAATTAGAGTCAGAGTTCCATTGATATAGGTCATTTCGCTTTCGAACAGTTTGCGGTTTTTGTAAACCACGTCCTGAATGTTTTGCGAAGCCGCGAGGACTTTGTTTGCGGTGAGTTGAACTTGAGCAGCTTCGGTCTTTTCGAGAACCGAAACCAGACCTCGAAGACTTGAAACGGACGCTCCATGTTCTTCGGCCAGCCTTTTTGCTTCTGCAAATGCTTTTCCATCAATGACTCTTATCATTTCCGTAAGTTCTTCCAGTTCAGGCTGGAG
>JAYVXG010000514.1:0-4311 GCA_043785475.1 Armatimonadota bacterium | reverse complement strand
CGATAGCGATCCGTTGCGTCTCGAACGTTCTTCAAAAAAAGCTTCAATCGAGCCTCCTTCGCCCGGGTGTTTGAGTCTGCAAACTTTGGAATGGCAATGGTTGCCAACACTGAAATGATGATCACGACGATCAACAGTTCGACTAATGTGAATCCTCGTTTCGACCGCATGTCTTGAAATTGTTGGCTATTCTACCAAGTTCTCTACCTTTCATCGCATATTTTGGGACCATTCAGGTGCTGTTCACATTCGCAATTAACAATTCAATTGCCAGCCAAATGCTTAAAAACTTACCGAACTTACTCAGAATCGAGACTGGCCCTTTACTACCGGACCAAGAAACCGCTATCTTAGAACTAAGTGAGTAAGCGTTCAGAGAGACAGGAACTGTTGAGCATGAGGGAACTCTTACCACTTGAAATCGAAAACTCTCTGCGAGCGGTCTTAGGGGCCGTAGACTATGGAGTCCTCGTAACCGATCTCAAACATGAATCGCTGCTCTGCAACGGCAAGTTTGGCGAGCTTTTTGGAATATCGACCGCAAAGGTCGTCAGCAATGACGTCGAGTCAGTTCGAAAAATGGTCGCCAATCGAATTGTTGACATCCCCAGTTGGCAAAAAAACTTAGAAGAAGTCTATAAAGACGACAACGTCGTACAAGAGGACGAACTGATCCTCAAAAACCCGGATATGGTACTTCGTCGCTACTCGGGTCCAGTACGAAATGAAGGGAAACAGGTCGTTGCTCGACTCTGGACTTTTCTTGACATCAGTTCGGGTTCAAAAAAGCGCAGGATTCGCGATGCCCTTAGCGAAATTGCCCTCCACTTTCACCATGATCCCACCCAAGTCGTGAAAGTCATTGTGGAGACCATTTCCAAATACTATGGCTCGATGGCAATGCTTTCGATCCTTGATGACAAATTCTTGCGATTCCACACGGTGTGCGGTGCTCCAGCCGGTGCGCCAAATATTTCCGGAAATTTCGTCGCCGATTCGTTCTGCCAATTCTGCCTTGCCGACTCCGAACCCGTCGTCATCCAAGATGGACGACTCGATGAGAGATCAAAAGACCTTCTCCCTGTGACTCTTGGCCTCACTCGCTACGCCGGAGTGCCAATTTTCGATTTCGGGGGCAAACCAATTGGCACACTCTGCATTCTTGACACACGTTCCGAAAGCCTCCTCGACGGCGATGACCTTCACTTGCTTGCAGTATTGGCCATGAGGGTCAGCAGTGAACTTGAACGGGAATCGAGACTCAAGGCCCTCGAAACTGGACTAAGGGACACCAGCGATGAGTTAAAGATGGCCCAATCCAAACTCATACAGAGCGAAAAGCTCGCGGTTACTGGAACCCTAGCTGCCTCAATCGCCCACGATATCCGCAATATTCTTGCTTCGATCAATGTTCAAATTTCGCTTGGCGTCGATGAGCCCGAAAAGGCCCTCGCATATGTTGGTGATTCGCTTGGACGGTTTAACGTTCTCGCTCACCGACTTCTCAGTTATGCAAAACCGCACCAAGCCGCCCTTGAGCACCTTGACCTCGTCGAAGTCCTAAACAAGGTTTTTAGCCTCATTGAGGCGCAGTTTAATATCTCGAAAGTTACCCTCGAGTCCAACTGTCCGGATAGCCCCGTCTTTGTCATGGGTGATGAAGGAAGGCTTGAGCACCTTATCGTCAACCTACTTCTCAACTCCCTGAATGCCGTCCAGGCAAAAGGAGTCGTACGCGTCACGATTGAATGCCACGAGAACTCGATTGTCCTCATAGTCTCCGACAATGGCCAAGGCATGTCTCCCGAAATGAGTGAACGCCTCTTCCAGCCGTTCGCCACTACCCGGTCAAATGGTTTTGGTTTAGGACTGTACAGCTGTCAGCAAATCGCAAGAGAACACGAAGGAACCATCGAGTGCTCGAGCAAACCCGGAGAAGGAACCTCTATGAAAGTGACGTTCCCAAGAGCAAAATAAGCGAAAGTGCAAAATGAGCGAAATACTAATCATCGAAGACGACCCATTCTTGCTATCGAGCCTGACTCAACTACTCGAAGCAAATAACTTCGCGGTTCGGGGTGCGGGCAACGCGAAAGATGGATTTTCAAGTATCGCTGAACAGAGCCCAGCATTGCTCATTCTGGACCTTGGCTTACCGGATGAAGACGGAGTCTCACTCTGTCGCCGTATTCGAATGAAATGGACTTTTCCCATTCTGATGCTAACCAGCCGTAGCGATCTTCTCGATAAGATCATCGGTCTCGAAGTAGGAGCTGATGACTATATCACGAAGCCGTTCGAGTCTCGGGAACTACTTGCTCGAATCCGATCGTGTCTCCGCCGAACATCTGAGTACAAGATAGACGATAGCAATGGTGAAGTCATGCGATCCGGACCGTTGACACTTGACCTAAAGCAACGAACAACGACGGTTGATGACCAAAGGGTGGTTTTGACTGCTCTCGAATTCCGTCTTCTTCACTATTTTGTTGCGAATGCTGGACGCGTGCTCGAAAGGGAACAGCTCTTCGAATCTGTTTGGGGTTATGACGACGAGTTCAACTCCAACAGCCTTGACGTGTTCGTCTACCGCCTGCGAACCAAACTCGAACGCGCCAGCGGCAAAAAAGCCATTCATACCGTTCGGGGATTTGGATACCGGTTCGGATTCGATGAATAGTCTTTAAGCTACGTCATTCGGAATATTCCCGAACGGACCTCTCGTGCGTCATACTTTTTCTAAGTGGTGGCTTCATTCAGAAAGTGGCTTGCGCTTTTCACCGTCTATCTAAAGGACGGCATTGCCTATCGCGTCAACGGAATCATCTGGATCCTAACCGACGCATTCACCATGTTCACCATGCCACTCGTCTGGATGAGCGCGATGGGGGATAACTCGATCGCCGGGTTTGGTAAGGCAGATATCGTCAAATACTATCTCGCCATGCTCATGGTCAGCGGGTTCGTGGTTTGCCACTTCATGTGGGAGCTCTCTATCGAGATCAAAGATGGTCAATTTGCGTCCCAACTCGTCCGGCCAATCTCGGTTTACCAAGTCTATTTCTTCCGAAATCTCTCGTGGCGAATGGTACGCATGAGTCTGTGCGTGCCGTTCCTCCTCGCTTTCATGTGGTTCTATCGAGACATCCTCCAAGGGGTCTCTTTCAACTGGAGCCCTGCCTTTTGGCTTGCTCTGATCCTGGGTCATCTACTCAGCTTCACCACTGTTATGATGCTGGGTTTCATCGCCCTCTTTATCGAAGAAGCCATGGCGTTATTCGAACTGTATTATTTCCCGATGCTCTTCCTATCGGGCCAAGTCGTCCCGGTTGCAATGCTGCCCCCTTGGGCTCAAACCCTCGCCAAATATTTGCCTTTTTACTACACCACGAATCTTCCTGTTGATATCGGCATTGGCCGCGTCGGTGGACAAACCGCCTGGACGGGATTGTTGGTTCAATGCTTCTATATTGGGGTCACATTCGGAGTTTCAAAGATCCTTTGGGCTAAGGGCCTCAAACAATTCTCTGGAGTCGGCCTTTAGCTGGGTATTTGCCCATTCAAATTTGTCGGTAATGGTACATAAGTAACGAACCTCCCGATTTGTCGTCAGCAAGCTCCAGAAATCATCACATTTGCTAAATGTGACCCTCCAGACTGGCTTCATCATCTTGCTATGAAGCGTGCTTTTACTTTGATTGAACTCCTTGTAGTCATAGCCATTATCGCAATTTTAGCTGCAATCCTGTTCCCGGTTTTCGCCCAAGCAAAGCTCGCCGCCAAGAAAACGTCCAGCATCAGCAACATGAAGCAGATTGCCACGAGCTCACTGATCTACATCGGGGACTACGATGATGTTCTCATGCCATTGCGGTGGTACGATCCCGCTGATTTGTCAATCCCATCTACCTACGGCTTTTACTTCTATCCGGTCCTCCTTCAGCCCTACACCAAGAGCGTCGAACTCTTCCTGGACCCCAACGACCGGGCCGACGATCAGGCGATGCACTATTCTGCATGTCCAAACTCCGGCCGTTTCGACAAAACCGGCTGTGCTTACTGGTACTTAACGGGTGCCTATCCCAGCTACGGCTATAACCGAAAATATCTCAACACCGCAAAACCGGGCCCGTTCGGAGCTCTCGATTACTCAGGCGTCTCAGCAACTTCATTGGGCAACGTTGCTCAAACCGTTATGCTGGCCGAAGCAAGTGGCAAAGATGTGATCGCTCCGGGTCAGCCAATCGTTCGGGCTGCGGTTGGCTACCACCGTGTTGATGCACCAAGTTTTTGGCGCCCAAAGACGTTAGC
>JAYVXG010000513.1:0-4373 GCA_043785475.1 Armatimonadota bacterium | reverse complement strand
GATGCAATCGTGGATGAGAAGCGAAGGGAAGAAGGTCTAGCCGTCTGACCGGAGAGAGATCGCGCATTATTATCGTCAATGCCGGGCAAAGTTCGCGCCGTTTAAAAGGACTGATTTACCAAAATTTCTGGATAAAAACTGATTCATTACACGTAGAGCTTTCCGTATAATGACCGAGTTTAAGGATGTACTAGTGATCGGAGGGGGCCTTACCGGACTAGCCGCGGCTCGAATTCTGGCCATGCATTCAGTGGACTATTTAGTTCTTGAACAGAATTCAGACATTGGCGGAAGAATGCGATCCGAATTTTTTGAGGAGTGTATCCTCGACAATGGATTCCAAGTCGTATTGCCCGCTTATCCGTCAATCCAGGCGCTCAAGTTGTCGATTCCGTTGAAGCCTTTCAGCCGAGCGGCTATCTGCATTTCGCCAAAAGGACGCTTCGTCGTGGCCGACCCAATTCATCATCCTGGTCAGTTTATGGCGAACTTGAATCGCGCCCAAGCAACGATTCCCGACTATTTACGAATGCTCAAGCATATGTTGGACCGCAGATTCGACCTTTCGACGGAACAACTCTTTGGATCACTTGGTTATTCAGAAGGCTTCAAAAACTGCTTCCTCAGGCCGTTCCTCCGCGGTGTCCTGCTCGACCCGACCCTGAATTGTCCTTCGCCGCTCAGCTCGTACTATTTGCAACGATTCTTCTACGGTGCAGCTTGCTTGGTTCAGGGTGGAATCCACGAATTCCCGCGCGCCATCGCCAAAAACCTTGACATTCGTTTTCAGTCTGAGGTGACGGAAATCTTTCAATCGGAAGTCAAAACCAGGGACGGGAAGACGTTGGATGCGAAAGTCATTATCGACACCCGACCGAACTCCAGCGGGGAAAATGTTGCTTGGCTCGGCACGCATTGCCACTATTTCCTCTCGTCTATGCCCGTTCCTTTCAGTCGCAGAATCATGCTATGCAGCACCGATCTGCCGACATGCATCAATCAAATCGCGAACTTATCGGAAGTTGATCCGAGCTATAGTCCTAACGGAACTGCGCTCCTTTCGGTTACTTCACGGGGACAAACAGGCTTAGATGTTGCTCTTATTCAACGGGAATTGATTTCTATCCTGGAATTGCCAGAGGGCCAAGTTAATCACCTTAAATCGGTCCATGTGGAGAAGGCGGTGCCGCTCACTCTGCAATTGTCGCCAGAGTTCCCGGAGCCGAGTTCGCCACGCCGAGTCGGTAACAAGATCTTCGCCAGTGACACGCTCTCGTATGGATCGCAACATGCGGCGTTGAGAATGGGAGAACAAGCTGGCAAAATGGCAACTTCTGCTCTCAGAACTTAGTCTGCCAATTTGGGCACTTTGAGACCAGATAGACCACCGTCGACGGTAAACGTTTGCCCCGATGTCCATCGACTTTGGTCGGATAGAAGCCATGAAGCAAGACCCGCAATGTCATCGGGTTCACCAATACGATTCAAGGGATGAAAGGCCAACGACGCCTTTACGGCGGCCGGATTGCCAGTAATTTTTGCCGACAGAGGAGTGTTTACTAACCCCGGCGCAATGCAATTCACTCTAATTTGACTCGACGCGTAGGTTGCGGCGGCTGATCGACCAAGTCCGACGACGCCCAACTTCGCGGAGGCAATCGCTTCATGATTTGGGATGCCAATATTTGCAGCTGCAGTGGAAAATAGGAGAATGGATCCCCCTTTTTCTCGCAAAAGGGGCACCCCGAACTTGATGGCGAGAAACGCAGGCACCACGTTCGTCTCCCAACATTTTCGAAATTCTACTAGGTTGGTCATGTGGGCGGGTTTCAAGAGAATTGATCCCACGCAAACGGCGATTCCCGTAATTTCGCCCTCAGTAGCTATTGAGGCAAATGTTGAGCGCATTGCGTCCTCGTCGGTGGCGTCACATACAGAGTAACTCCCGCCAATTTCGTCTGCCAATTCTTTCAATTGATCTTCTCTGCGAGCAACCAGGTGAACGGAGTCGCCCTTTTGGCTGAGTTCACGGGCAATCGCTGACCCTATGCCACCGGTTCCTCCGACTAGTATAGTAATTCTTTTCATCTGAGGGTTTTGATTCGTCCTGAAAGGAACCAAACGACTTTTAATCGCATCGAAGTTCACTCCAGTTACCCTTTGTTCTACGCAGGTGATGAATATTCGTCGAATGATCGTCGAAGTTATCCCATCGCTTTGGATCGAATATACACCGATTAGGCTTCGCTGGCGCTCCTAATGGCTTGGCGTTGTTGTCCTGAGTCGTGTTTCGGGCCTATTGTGGCAGCAAGTACTTGGTGCACAAATGTTGAAAATCGATGAGGTCAACATGTTGGATTGGTGTCGCAACATAGTTCCTGAGGATCGAGTTTGGATCAATCTTCGGTTCTGAGATCGGGATGCTAGCTTGGAGAAGGGCGGCGCGATCGGTGACTTTCATAGCGCAGCCACATATCTTTTCGCCATTCAATAAGTTGAGAATGTCGTAGTCCGACTTGCTGGCAAAACAGTATGACGAGTCCATTCGATCCCGTTTGGGGACGTCGATGCCAAGGACGCACTTAACTTTCATTTTGTTGAGGGCTTTTACCAATGGGTAAACGAGACCAAAATAGGCCTTCTTGACTTCCCTCGGCGAGCATTCAAGTTCAGAAAGAGGACGGGCAACGCTGATGGTCACGTCGTGTCCGTGCAAGACTGCGGCTCCGCCAGTTGGGCGTATGATGTGGTTAACCGAGAGGTCGAGAAGGGCATCTTCGGGCTTTTGGTTCCTGCCCAATGTCACCCAAACACCTTGCCACGTATACACTCTCGCGCTGGCGTTCCCCTTTTCGGCGTCTTCAAGAATATCCGTATCGGCCCTCATATTGGTTGGGCCATCCTTGAACATTTCAAAGACTGTATACAAGGCAAGAGTTTACTTTGGCTTAGCCCACGTAAACCGTCTGGACCAACACGACGTGGATCATGTCTTCCTTGTCGACGTACATCGTCTGGGTGATGACTTCGCCAGCTTCGGTTGCTTGTGCATCAAGTGACAGCCCAAGTTGGTCGGCATCATCGCCGTTGGGGTGTTTGCCCGCCACTACTTCAGTCAGTTTGATTGGATAACCGGGCTGGTGATCGTTGTATCCCAGCAAGAGAAGAAAGCTGTTTTTCGACTCGACGTATTCGAGACTAAGGCTTTTTACGGCAATTGCTCCCCCGGCAGTGAACATCCGCATCCTCGTATTGAGCTCGGAAATGGAGGCTCCTTCAAAGAAGCGGAAACGACTGTGTACCTGCGACGCTTGAATAGACATATCGCCAGTATAGGACTCCTGGCGATAAAAGGCTAGCAAACGCGTTGTTTAGCTCTTCGGCAACCAGCGAACGTCGAGTTGCTTGACCGCCAGAGTCTCGTCGAGACGTCCAACGATTTTCATCGATGGAGCGTCGTGCAGGAGGTTAGGGGTGTCGATAGCTTCTTGGCAGATCGCGATGAGAGCGTCGCAAAACTCGTCCAGCGTTTCCTTTGTCTCGGTCTCGGTTGGTTCGATCATGAAGCACTCGGGAACGATGAGCGGGAAATAGTTGGTCGGCGGATGGAATCCGTAGTCGATTAGGCGCTTACTGATATCCAACGCCCGAACGCCGTGCTCCTTTTTGTACTTCTCGGCCGTCAGAATGCACTCGTGCATGCACGGGCGATCGTGGGCAGGAGGAAGGACATCCTTCAGCCTCTCTCGAACGTAGTTCGCGTTCAAAACCGCATAGCGTGAAATGTCGGCGATATGCTCTTTGCCGAATGCACGGAGGTACGTATACGCTCGAACTTCCATCAGGAACTGGCCGTAGAAGCCAGAAACCCGTCCAATCGATTGGGGTCGATCCTCGTCGGCAATCACCATGCCGTCAACAGAACGAATAACTGGACCCGGCAAAAACGGTTCGAGGTGGCTCTTCAGGCCAATCGCACCGCAGCCCGGGCCGCCGCCACCGTGGGGGGTGCTAAATGTCTTGTGCAGATTTAAGTGCATGCAGTCAAAGCCATGGTCGCCGGGTCGGGTCGTGCCCACCATTGCATTCATGTTGGCACCATCGCAGAAAACTTGCCCGCCGGCGTCGTGAAGCATCTTACAAATTCGCTCGATGTTTGGCTCAAACAATCCTAGTGTCGACGGGTTCGTCAACATCAACGCGGCAACATTCCCGCCGAATTCAGCCAAGGAGGCGGCCAATGCCCCCAAGTCAGTGTTTCCAGCCGCATCTGTTGGAACCGGCTTCACCGAATATCCACAGCGTGCCGCGGAAGCCGGATTCGTTCCGTGGGCCGAGTCGGGTACCAAGACAATCGTTCGGTTGGTTTGCCC
>JAYVXG010000512.1:0-13729 GCA_043785475.1 Armatimonadota bacterium | reverse complement strand
AGCTCGGCTGTCTCCATAGTTTGCTTTGCTAATTTTTAAGTGTCTTATTCGAATGTTGCAAGACCTCAATCGGAGCTTAGCCATAACGCGGTAAATTGTCTTCAATGAGCGCACTTCTTGTCGCGATGTTTGCTATGAGTTCAACCGTTACCAATCTTCGATGTGAATACATGGCTCGTCCGCTTTCGGTCGAAACCCTTTCGCCCAGATTGAGTTGGAACTCCCAATCTGGCAGTCAGAATTGGAAGCAATCCGCCTACCAAATTCTCGCATCGTCGACTTTGGCTAAATTAAATTCGGACAATGGGGACTTGTGGGATTCGGGGAAAGTTTCGGGCAACGAGAGCATTCACATTGAGTACAAGGGTAAGAAGCTTCGCTCGCGATTAGAATGTTTTTGGAAGGTTCGAGTTTGGGATGCGGAAGGAAATCCATCGTCTTGGAGTAAGACCCAAGAGTGGCAAATGGGGCTTCTGGGCGAGGACGATTGGGGGCACAGTCAGTGGATTGGGGTTGAGGGGGACGCCAAAGCAAACCCCGCGCCGTTTATGCGGAAGGATTTTGTCTCAAAAGGGAAGGTCGCCCGGGCCAGATTGTACGCCAGCGGTTTAGGTTATGCCGATCTGCATTTGAACGGTAACAAGGTTGGGGCCACCACCGAGCGAGACCCTGGCTATACGAATTTTGACAAGCGTGTTTTATATGTGGTCCACGATGTGACTAATGCTATTAAGGCTGGTTCCAATACAATTGGGGCGGTTCTTGGCACGGGTTGGTATGACGTTCATGACCGAGCCACTTGGCGGTTTGAAAAGTCGCCTTGGCGCGGACGACCGCGGATGCGGTTGGTGCTCGACATTGATTACGACGACAACAGTCGGGAAACGATCGTGAGCGATTCTTCTTGGCGTGCGACAAGCGGTCCGATTTTGTTTGACGGAATATACACCGGTGAGGTTTATGACGCTCGACTCGAAATTCCGGGTTGGGACAAGACGGGATTTAATGACGGGGGTTGGGGACACGTGGCGGTTGCTCCTGCGCCAAAGGGAGTTTTGGCGGCGCGCGCTTGCCCACCGGTCGTGGTCACTCAGAACATCAAGCCAATCTCGATTACCGAGCCGAGCAAAGGCGTCTTTGTGGTGGATTTCGGACAGAATTTCGCGGGACACACCAGAATCAAGCTCAAAAATGCTCCGGGCGGAGCCAGAGTGACGATGCGATACAGCGAAAAAATCGATGACAAGGGGATGATCGAGCGGTCGGAGATTGGCAAATTTATGACCAAAGAGACGCCAGTGCAGCCATTCCAGACCGACGTTTACATTACGAAGGGTGGGGCGAGCGAATCTTGGGAGCAACGATTTAGCTACGAAGGATTTCGATACATGGAAGTCACCAACTTCCCCGGAAAACCGACCGCCGAGAACTTTGAAGGACGATTTGCCCACACCGACCTCGAAAGCGGCGGAGAGTTTTCTTGTTCCAATGAGATATTCAACAAAATTCAACATGCCACTCGATATGCTTACTTGAGCAATGCTCAGAGCATCCCGACCGATTGTCCGCAGCGCGAAAAGAACGGCTGGACGGGCGATGCTCACCTTGCCGCCGAAGCGGGTTTGATGAACTTTAAGTCGGCATCGTTTTACACCAAGTGGCTGGACGATTTTGCCGACGACCAGCAAAAAGATGGCCGCTTTAGCCTAATTATTCCGAGTGGCGGATGGGGACAGGAAGCTTGTCATCCTGCTTGGGATAGTGCTTTTTGCTTCATTGCCAACGACATGCTGAACTATCAGGGTGATGATCGATTGATTACCAAGCATTACGAGCACTTGAGGCGATACGTGGACTACCTTTGGGGTCAGACAAAAGAAGATTTGGTTCCTTTTGATAGTTTGGGCGACTGGTTGCCTTGGAAAACCGAAACGCCAAGTCAGTTGACATCGACGGTCATGCTGTATCTCGACGCTCAGATCGTAGCCAAGGGGGCTCGGCTCAAGGGTCTTTCCAAAGACGCGGCTGAGTTCGAAGAAATCGCTCAACGGGTCAAGACTGCGATCAACAAAGCCTATTTTGACCCCGCCAAATTCAATGAGCAAACCCAAACTGCGCTTTCGATGGCGGTCTATTTTGATCTAGTGCCTGCCGAACACAAGCAAGCCGCGCTGGCGGCCTTGGTCGCCAACATCAAGGCTCAAGGACACATCGACACTGGCATTATCGGCGCGAAGTACATCCTCCGGGCCCTTAGCGAAAACGGGCGCACTGACCTTGCTTACATGCTCGTCGCTCGCAAGGAACAACCGGGATGGGGATGGTGGATCACCCAAGGTGCCACAACGCTTTGGGAAGATTGGAAAGGTGAGTCTTCGCTGAATCACATCATGTTTGGCGATGTGAGCAACTGGTTCTTCCAGTGGATCGCCGGAATTGGGCTTGATCCTGACGTTTCCGCGTTTAAGCATGTCTTGATTCGACCTCAACCCGTGGGCGAGCTGACCTGGGCGAAAGCTTCGGTCAATTCACCTTATGGTCGCATTTCTTCGAGTTGGAAGAAAGATGCGAAGGGCTTTCATCTGGCGATCGAGATTCCAGCGAATACGTCTGCGACGGTTACGATGCCCGATGGAGCGAAGCACGAGGTTGGGTCAGGAAGCTATTCGTACGATGTGAGGTAGCCGTTCCTTGATACCTCGGCAGTTAAGGAGCCATCCGGGACTTTGGGAAGCACCTGCAGCGTGGTTGGCGACTGGAGACGCAAAGCGGCCGATGCCGAGGTTACAAAATCAATCGGGTTTAATGCAATGACTCATTACGAATTTGCCGTTGCCAGAATTCGCAACCAGTAATACTTTGCTTCACGCCAGTCAGATTCGATTGGGTCGATCTCGATCTCGCCATATTCTGCAAGATACTCGTCCAAATCGATCTCTGTGTCGCTGAGCACGGAGTCAAGTTCGTCCCATGCATCTTCATTGATTATATGGTCCATATATCCTAAGATCGTTTCTATTTGCGGCCCTGTGAATCTCCATCTGAATAGCCTATCTGGTGGCGTAAGGTGATATGAAAACAGCATTTGGTCACCAACAACCAGGTGTCGCACAAGTGCAGCCGCAAGGTAGTAACGAAATCCAATAGTGTCCAAAAACGACCAGTTCGAACTTCCGTCAAATATTTCCCAATTCGGATCTATCCCGAGCTCTTGCCATGTCCTGTCGGTATCCTTGGCGCGCGCGGCCTCCCGGTCGAATTTGGATCCATAATCGTCTAATACTTCCGCTTCCGACCAGGAAATTCCACCCTCTCGCGTTACGCCTTGAAAGGTGTCTTTAAGTTGATTGAGCAGCTTCTCCGACGTTAGAACAACGATCCAATTTTACTCTTTGGAATTGCCCTTGATCGCTTTGGACATCATTTGGAACCGTCGCTAGCGCGATCCTTGCTTCAGATAATTTCCACTCCTCGGCAAAAACTGGATCTGCTTTATGTTCATTAATGAGCTCATCTAGGTAATCATTCATTGCTGCTAGCATCTGGCTCGGCATAGCCATATACATCAAGTTTTACGCTCAGTGGCTAGGATATGGGTGTGAGAAAGCACTGAGAACCATCGTCATGCCTCGGCACGTGAGCTACTGAGGGAGCAACTTGAGGCTATTGCAGAGCGTTGAATTCGTCCATGGAACCGGCAAATACGTTTTGGTCCACGAGTCCTTGGATTCCGGGAATCTTGACCCGCTCTGAGTATTGCCAGAACACCCACTTCGGGTCGTCCTTCGGACTGAATATGACCGAGCGCATCCAAATTCTCGGGAGGTGATATCCGGCCAGGTAGGAGTTGAGAAATCCGGGATCGGTATAGATAACCGGCTCAGCCAGGAATCCTCGCTTCACCTCCATCATGAAATCAGTCAGCTCGCGTTGAAAGTCTGGAATGGACAAATCGCCGCGGTTATTTCCTATAAATTCTAAATCGATTACGGGTGGAAGTTGCCGATTCTCACGAGGAACGACTGCCAAGAAGTTCTTTGCCTGCTCCCGGCCTTTGGCTTTAAAAGTGAAATAGTGATACGCTCCGTGACGAATTCCCGCCTTTGCGCTGCCCTGCCAATTTTCACTAAATTTGGAATCCTTGAAGTCACGACCTTCGGTCGCTTTGACGTAAACGAAGTCGGTCTTGACTCGGTTCCAATTGATGGTGCCTTGATGATGCGAGACATCGATCCCCCGCACGGGAAAGGTCGATTCGTTAGGATAATTGGGAATCCAATATCCTTTGCGGTAAGAGACCAAGGAGATAACCACCGCGACGATGAGAAGCCCCGCCAACCACAACAGTTTTTTCTTCATCGTAACCCCCTACGATTCCAACATGAATTCAGATCGGTTTGGTGCCTTATTTCGTTGAGTGGGCAGCTTGATAATGCTCCGCCAAGACGTCTTGACCAAAGTCGCCATCGAAGTCTCGCCACACCGAGTGGACGTGGTTGGCGTTGTTTTGAGTGTTGTCAAATTCGATGAGGAATTTTGAGCCTTGAATTCGATAGTAGTGTGGCTCTCCGGGCTTGGTACCGCCCATCCAGGCAAAAACAATCGAGTCTTTGTCGACTCGGCGCCACCGTCGTTTACTTTCCTGAGCTGTTTGACTTTCCGAGTAGGTTTGCAGCAACTTGATCAGGATCGCTTTTTGCTTTTGGTCGAGTGCCTTGAAGGTAACTCCCTGGTTCTCTTGAATCGCGGCTTTGCGGCGGCTGCTGGTGACGACATCACTTGGCGCGGAGCCGGGAAGGATTGCTTCTTTTTGCTGGTCGGCAGATAAGGAATTCAGTAATTCGAATCCAAGGTCTTCCTCAGGGCCAAGTGCCCGTAATCCTTTACTTCGTCCTGAGCGGACTTCGGCAGGATTGGAGCCAAAGAACTGAGGCGTCGACGAAATTACTTCCCCATCCATAATCGTAAAATTGAGGGAAACGTGATGCCCTTCGTATCGCCAAGCCCACTTGCCGAGCGGTTTGGGGTCTCCGAAAAATGTAAATGTGTAGAGGGTGCCGTCGCGGCCCTTGTTGCCATTTTCAAGATCGAAAAGAACCTTTTCGAGACTTTGAATAACCTCGGTCCTCTTATATCCGGCTTTGCTGAGAGAGGTCTTGAGCAGCTCGATTGCGCCTGCTTTTTGGTCGAACGTCATCTCGCCGAAGTTGATCCCCTGACGGGCGGCAGGCACGTATTGCCAGTGCGTTCGATAGTCATCGTCGAACGGTTTTTGCGCCTTGGCTCGCTGCTCTGGCGTCAACGATTTCAAAAACGAGTTCGCCAATGCCACCTGGGGAGGCTGCTTTGAGAGTTGACCAATCGCGAACGACATCAACACGACTCCACCAACAAATGCCCATCGATTCATGTGGATATTATAGATTGGATTGCGGACTAAGGTTCACTATTCCCATCCGCATAATCTTATGAAGTCACATGACTCTCTGACCGTCGAACCAATCGGCTACGTCCACTGCGAAAAACGGTTGAAATTTGCGGCCCCGCATCAGCCAGACGCGCAGTCATTGGAGACCAATACCGTTGTATTGTTGCAGGACAAGCAATTTGAAATCGCCCTTGAGGACTTGGCTGGTTTTGATCGGATTTGGTTAGTTTGGTGGTTTGACAAGAACAAAACATGGCGACCACGGGCGATGCCACCTCGCGGTCCGGCGAAGCGTCGAGGTGTTTTTGCGACTCGGTCACCCCATCGTCCAAACCCGATTGGGCTCACCTGTGTTTCGCTGCTTTCTATTGATGGGCTAACTCTGACGGTCGGTCCGCTGGATTTGATGGACGGCACTCCGATTTTGGATATCAAGCCGTATATTTCGACGGTCGACGCTTTCCCAGAAAGCAGTTTAGGATGGATTCAGGAAGTTGAAGAGCACATTGCATCGTCACCGCGATACGAAATTTCGGTGTCGCACCTTGCCGCTCAACAGCTTGGATGGCTGCAGGACAATTGGAGCATTGATTTCTCGGAGACCGCGTTTGAGAAATTAAGAATTGACCCGATGCCGCACCGGACGCGAAGAATTTTGCAAATTGGTGATCGATACCGAATCGCTTGTGGACCATGGCGGATGTATTACCGAGTGGAAGGAATGGCGGTGGTCATCGAAGAAATTCAGAAAGGGTATTCGGATGAGTCTCTGGTGCTGCCGGGACATGAAAAGATCGTAGATCGCGAAGCCCAAATCGAGTTCGCGAAGGCGTCGTTTTCGGGTACGGTTTGACAGCGATGGCATCGAGTCGAGAACGAATATTAGAGCGGCTACGGCCAACTGCTGGCGATGGTTTGCACCCAGGGGTCGCGTCCCCGTCAAAATTTGCGGAAGTCGATCTTTGGGCCGCGTTTGAAGGATTCTTGCTCGCACTCGGTGGGCGGATAATTTCTAGTGATGAGTTGAGTGCCGTGTTGGCAAAACGATGTTTGGTTGAACCCGCGGCGGCAAAGATTCTTGGTATTCCTCCGGTTATTGATGAGATTTGGGACGTTGAGGTTGGGGTTTCATTTGCGGATTTGGCGATTGCGGAGACGGGAACGTTGGTAGTTTCTGCGGGTGAGGGCAAGCTTCGAATGTCGAGTTTGGCTCCCCCAGTGAACGTAATAGTGGTCTCCCGTCAGACGATCGTTGGCACTCTTGCGGAAGCGATTCCGCTCATTCCGTCGGCCACCTCGGTGTTGATTACCGGCCCGAGTCGAACTGCGGATATTGAGGGGATTTTGGTGCGGGGCGTCCACGGTCCCGGAGAGCTGTTGGTATACGTTTATGAGTAGCCTCGCCGTTGATATTGGTGCAGAGAGCGGGCGCGTTGTGGCTGGCCGTTTGGTCGGGAGGAAGCTCGTTTTGGACCAGGTCTGTCGATTTCCAAACACGCCTATCCACATGAACGGCACGTTACGATGGGATATTCAAAACCTGATCAAACATGTACAAAATGGGATAGCATCTCAATCGGATGTTCGGTCGGTTGGAGTGGATACTTGGGGGGTTGATTATGTCTTGCTGGACGCCGAGCATCGTCTGATTGAGCAACCATTTCATTACCGCGACACGCGCACGGGAGGGGTGATGGAGCGAATTTCTTCGCCCGAGATTTATCGGGAGACAGGGATTCAGTTTCTGCCATTCAATACACTTTTCCAGTTGGCCAGTGCCCCTCGTGAGACGCTTAAGAAGGCGAAGCACTTCCTGACGATTCCCGACTATATCCACCATCAGCTCTCCATAGATCGGCAAATGGTATGCGAGTACACAAATGCAACGACGACTCAGCTTCTTTGTACGGAGACCGGTTCTTGGTCTTCGTTTTTGCTTGATCAACTCGGCTTACCCCCTGAAATTTTTCCACCTATTATTCAACCCGGAACCTCGCTTGGCAAGACGGCAAACGGACTTTCGGACCTCATTGCCCCGGCGTCTCATGACACTGGCTCTGCGGTCGTGGCAATCCCGTCAACATCGTCGGATGTTGCCTGGATCAGTTCGGGTACGTGGTCGATTCTCGGCGTTGAGCTCCCTCGCCCGATAGTTTCTGACGAATCTTATCGTTTGAATTACACCAATGAGGGGGGAGTCTTTGGCACCGTTCGACTTTGTAAGAATGTGATGGGGCTGTGGATTTTGCAGGAATGCCGCCGAGGTTGGGGCGAGGTTTCATATGCCGAGCTCCAAATCGAGGCTGAGTCGACTCATTCCATCGGTTCGACATTTGATCCCGACGATGCCCGTTTTCTTCCTCCAAATAGTGAAGGCTCGACCATGGAGGATCGCATTTTTGGGTATCTGGCAGAAACCAACCAAAAACAGCCGACAACCAGGGGTGAGATAGTTCGCCTCATTCTTGAAAGTCTCGCCCTAAAATACAAATTGAACATCGATAAGCTCGAGACTTTGATCGGGCGTCGGCTATCTGCGATTCATATATTCGGTGGTGGTTCGCAAAATGCGCTTCTGAATCAGCTTACGGCGAATGCTTGCAATCGTCCTGTCATCGCTGGGCCGGTCGAGGCGACTGCGATTGGAAATTTGCTCATGCAGATGATAACTCTGGGCGAGATTTCCTCGCTTGTAGAAGCCCGAGAAATCGTCCGAAATTCGTTTGAATGCCCCGTATTTGAGCCAGAGCCTTAGCTCGGTTTCTGAGTCCTAGTACTTGTACCTGAGTTTGTTTTTACGTCACAATCCCGGTTTTTTGGCTTGCTGCAAAACCTCACAACCTGTGTTAGATTACTGATCTAGTCTGGCCATTTGGCCGGAATTGTGAAGGTTTTTAGAGATGAATCGGATAGTTATTTCGGGAATGGCAACGGTTGTATTCTGCGCCTCTGCTGTGGCGCAAAGAATACCGACGGTGACTTACACTGCGACCGGAATTGCTGGATCATGGGATCTGCAGTTTTCGCTCACGAACAACTTTTTGCCGGGAGAGGGAGATTTCTACTTTCTGGGCGTTCTGCTCGATACCGGGCGGAACATTATGGCGACTCCTCCTGGCTGGGATTCGGAAAGGTTCCGTGAGTGGACTAACCAGAGCTACGGGGGTAGCTCTATCCGTTACAACAACGTTTGGCTGAACCTCTATTCTCGTCCCGATGACATTTTGCCTTCTAACACAAAGGCCGGATTTATTGCCCACACGTCGTCGTTGGATGCACCTTTTTCAGTTCCATTTTTTGCATTCGCTGCGGCGGGGATTTACGGCGGTCATAGCAACTATTCGAACTATTGGAATCCTGGGTTTGAAGGGACGGCAACTCTCACGACAAATTCGGTGCCTGAGCCGGCCGGGTTCGTGATTATTGGAGTTGGAATGATTGCCTTGGTTCGTCGGCGAAAGAGAACTAACTGAGTCAATCTGTGAGCGGTCTCCAGCAATTAGACAATTTTGTCTAACGGGCGTATACAATAGAAGAGGATGCACACAAATTTCACCATCATTTATGAAGCAGCCCCGGAAGGCGGATATACCGCCTATATCCCTGAAGTTCCCGGTGCGATTAGTGAAGGCGAGACTCTTGATCAAGCAAGAGAAATGGTGATGTCGGCCCTTGAGGATGTCCTTGATGTTCGACGAGAATTGGCTCTAAGCCGCAAAGCAAAGGGTGCTATTGTCGAATCTTTGGCGATATCAGCTTAGAGACCAGTTGGCAATTGAATACCGAGGTCTGCAGGTCCCTTTACGAATTCTTCTTGCCCCACCATTTGCGGAAGTCGTGTTCATTAAATTCCGGCAAGTTTCGGCTCCGTTTCCAGGCGTTCGCGAGCGGGTGAGGGACTAATGGGGCCATTGGCAGCAACATGAGGCCACTTTTCCAGATAAACGGCTTGGTTGCGCCAATGGAGAAAACCTTCCAGGGGATATGGTCGGTATTGGCGCCCGCTCGGAAGCTTTCGTCGCGCAGTTGAAGCAGCATTCTCGGGATTGGAATTCTAACCGGGCAGACTTCCTCGCACGCGCCACATAGGGACGAGGCTTTTGCCAGGTCACCGTAGGCTTTGACCCCTTCGAGTCCAGGAGCGAGGACAGCACCCAAGGGTCCACTGTAGACGTGGGCATAGCCATGCCCTCCTACTTGACGGTAGACCGGACACACATTGAGACACGCACCGCAGCGAATGCACTTGAGGATATCCCGGTACCTGCCCGCCATGATTGCACTGCGTCCGTTGTCAAGGAGGACGACGTGGACTTCAGTGGGACCATCGGTTTGGTCGTCTCTGCGGGGTCCGGTGATGAAGTGGGTGTAGGTGGTGATGCGCTGACCGGTGGCGGACCCGGCGAGGAGCGGCAGGAAGTTCGCGAGATCCTGCTCGGTTGGAAGGAGTTTTTCTATTCCCATTACGGCAATGTGTAGGTCGACCGCGGTCGTAGAGAGGCGGCTATTTCCTTCGTTTTCGACGAGGACAATTCTGCCGGTTTCGACGATGCCGAAATTGACCCCGCTTATTCCAATTTTTGCGGCGCGAAACTTCGACCGTAGGTGCTCACGGGCTTGGGCGGCGAGTTCTTCGGGGACGGTGGTTTCGGGGCCGAGGTTTTCACGGACAAAGCTCTTGGATATCTCGCCTCGGTTCTTGTGAATGATAGGGGTGACAATGTGGGTAGGGATGTCGTCGTCGATCTGCACAACGAACTCACCAAGATCCGTTTCGATGGGTTGAAATCCATTTGCTTCAAGGTGTTTGTTAAGATGGATCTCTTCGGTTGCCATCGATTTTGCTTTGACGATTGTGGTTCCTGCGCCCTGTTTACAAAGGTCGAGAATGATTTTGTTGGCTTCCTGTGCGTCTTCTGCCCAGTGGACAATGATCCCATTTTGTACACATTTATCCTCAAATTTTTCAAGGAGAGTTCCCAAATTGTCCAAAACGTACCCTTTGACATTGCTCGCCCAGATTTGCATTTGATCGGGGTCGTTGTAGAAAGCGTGAAGAGCGGTCACGCGTTGAGCGGTTTTTGCTTGGGAGGCGTTTGAGACGTTCCTGGCGGTTTCCTGTTTGATCAGGTTTGAGTATTTTTCGACGCGGGTGCTCATATCATCTCCGCGAGGATTTCCGCGTAGTGGCGCACACGGATTTTGTTTCCATCCTTTCGTAACATCCCGCCAAGGTGCATAAGGCAGCCCATGTCCCCGCTCACGATTTCGTCGGGTTTATTCTCCAGGAGAGTCACCAATTTTGCTTGGCCAATTTCGGTTGAGAGGTGGGGTTCTACCACGCAGAAGGCACCGCCGAAGCCACAACATTGTTCGGCATTGTTAATTAGCACCAGCTCAACACCGGGGATAGAAGCAATTAGGTTCTCAGCTTCGGTTGTGAGCCCTATCCCTCGGCCATGACAAGCCCGGTGAAAGGCAATTCGCTTCTTGTACGTTTTGGTAGTCTCCCAAGAGTTTCTTCTAAGTTTATGCACTATAAATTCCGAAAGTTCCCATGCTTTGGGATGTTCTTCATCTGGAAATAGAAGATGATATCCTTCACGGGTCATGGCGGCGCATGACGCGCTCGGAGTCACCACAACTTTGTCTTCAGAGAAGAGGATTTCTTTCGCGTAATTTGCGACTTCTCGAGCTTGTTTCCAATCTCCCGCGTTGAAAGGCGGCTGCCCGCAACACGTCTGTCGAGAATCAAAATGGACCTCGCACCCTAGGTGCTCCAGGACCTTGACGGTTGCGATGCCGACGTTGCCGTAGTACGCGTCGCACAGGCAGGTGAGCATCAGGTGGACGGGCTGCTTTACCGTAGGAAACCTTCCTTGTTGCCACCATCAACCGTGATGACGCAGCCAGTTGTGCGGCTACTTCGGGCGTCGCTGGCAAGCCAGCAGATGGCTTCAGCGCAATCACTCGGAGCAACCACGGTTCCGAGTAACGATCGTTTGGCGTAATGCTCAATGAGTTCTTCGGGCTCGATACCGAGTGCCTTGGCGGTTTGTTCCTTCCACTCGGCTGACCAGATTGCTGAATCCGTCACGACACCGTCCGGATTGATTGCGTTACATCGGATATGATGCTTGGCAAAATCTGCGGCGGTAACTCGCATAAGGTGGAGCTCGAACGCTTTGGCGGCACTATAGAGAGCGGCGTTGGCTCCGGCGGCGACTCCATTTTTTGAGCCAACCACAACACATGATCCGCCGGTGGTTTGCTTCACCATAACCTTGATTGCTTCTCCTAATGTGTCGAAGTAGCCCTTCATGAGCAGATCGCTTAGTAATGCGTAGTCTTCGGGACTCGTGTCGGTGACGTTGCCTCTTCTCGCGTTTCCGGCGTTAGCCACCACGATATCGACTCCGCCAAATTCTTGGATGACCAGGTTAAATGCCGCTTGAATGGATTCAATTTGGGTGACATTGCACACCATTGTTGTGACCACGCCCTTGGTTGCCGCATGGCTTTGCAATTCGATCCTCGTCAAACTGAGGCCGTCTTCGTTGATGTCGAAAAGCGCGACGTGGGCCCCCAGTTCCACGAGTCGGCGAGCAGTAGCCTTCCCGATACCCGATGCACCGCCCGTAACCACTGCAACCTGTCCGGTGAGTTCCTTTTGTGGCGGGAGCCGCTTGAGTTTTGCTTCTTCGAGAAGCCAATATTCGATGTCGAAGGCTTCTTGTTCGGGCAGGGCCACGTACTGATCCACCTTTTCTGCACCGCTCATAACTGCGATGGCATTTTTGTAAAATTGCCCAGTTACCACGGACTCTTGTTTGTTCTTGGCAAAGCTGAACATGCCAATACCCGGGACAAGGATTACGCTTGGATTTGGATTACGCATCGCCGGAGAAGTCGACTTTTTGCAGCGATTGTAATACCCCTCGTACTCGGCCCGGAAATCGGCGAATGCTTTGTCAATCTGTGTTTCGTCAAGAGTTGCTTCTAGGACGAGCGGGCGAATTTTTGTGCGCAGAAAGTGGTCGGGACACGAGGTTCCTAAATGAGCCAGGCGCGGCATTTCTGAACCCGAAAGGTAATTCATGACGACAGGAGTCTGGTCCAAGGTCGCGATGAGGCGCTGACCTTCGAAAGCGACTTTTCCGCGGAGGAGAGGCAGAAGGTCGTTCGGCGAAATGTCGGACGAAACTCCGGTCAATGACCCAAATGGCGGGGAAGGCTTTTTATTGGCTTCGATGTAATCGAGGGCCATGTTGATGAACCGCAGAGTCAATACGTAGCATTCTTCCCACGTATCTGCCCAGCAGATAAAGCCGTGCGACTGCATCATTGCCCCTTTAATCGTTGGATTGGCGGCGATGAGGTCGCGAAGCATGAGGCCCAGATCGTAGCCCGGACGTTTCCATGGAAGCAAGCCCATCTCTCCGCCGAAAGCCTTCTTCGTGAGCTCTTCGCAATTCGCTGAAGCCGCGATTGAGATGACTGCATCTGAGTGCATATGAGACACCGCAGCATAGGGCACAAACGCGTGCAATGGAGTATCGATTGAGGGGGCGGATGGGTTGAGATTGAATACGCAGTGCGAGTAGAGGGCGACGATATCGTCTTCGGGCAAGCCAAGATTTTCTAGGTGGACGACCCGGTTTTGGTAGAGCGAGGCGAAGTTTCCACGCTTGGCCGAACCAAGATCGCCGCCCGATCCTTTGACCCAAAGAACTTCAACCGTTCCTCCCGTCAGCGGGTCCTTCTCGACCACTTTTGATGACGTGTTACCCCCTCCAAAGTTTGTTATTCGAGGATCACTGCCGAGCAGGTTTGAGGCGTAGACTAGCAGGTCGAGGGGATCTTTCGGAGCCGCTGATTTATCCCAGCGGCTTTCAACGGAGTTAGATGTTTCGGGCATTAGAAGTTGAACTTGTCGATATTGGATTTGTCGAATGTAAGCAGGTCACCTGCATAGACAACGCCTTTGTCGTCAAGTTTAAGCTTTCCTTTAGGGCCATCAACCTCAGTTCCGAACTTGAGGTCAATCTTCTTACGCTTCGCGGCAGTGCCGAGATAAGCAGCAAGGGTTCCCATATCCTTGGGCGACCAGAGTTGGAATCCTTCGATAACTCCCTTCGCAACGTACTTCTTCAGTTGATTCGGAGTGCTAAGACCAGTCAAGTGGATTCCACCGTTCTTGGCCTTGGGACCAGTTGGATACAAACCGGAGTTCTCCAATACTTGAGCCGCCGCCGCGAGGCCGACCGACGTGGGTGAAAGGACGCCCTTGAGGTTTGGATA
>JAYVXG010000511.1:0-4401 GCA_043785475.1 Armatimonadota bacterium | reverse complement strand
ACCTCAGTTTCCGCGATCTCAAACAATTCTTCGAATCCCGAAAAATCCAGGTTCATTTATTCGGAAAAGACGCCCAACAAATTAACCAAGAATTAGGTGGAAATTACCAGGTTTGGTGTACCATGAAAGAGGCGTTTGACGCCGCTACACATGAAGCCAAGGAAGGTGAAATAGTGATGCTCGCACCGGCATGTGCAAGCACTGACCAATTCCGAGACTTCCGACATCGTGGCGACGTCTATATGACGTACGTCATGGATTGGACGGAATGAAAAACGAACGGATTCGAATACAGTCAGATACCACTCTGTTCTGGTTAGCCCTCGCCGCAAGCGTGTTGGGTCTTGTCTTCATCTTAGATGCCGGTTATGCCCAAAGCGCAAAGATTGGAGCTGGGCTTTTGCCACATGCGTTTTTCACCCAAATCTTTATGCTCACCGCGGGGGTAGCGGGCTTTTTTGTCATCCGGAGAATCAGAGCCGAAAAATTTCAAAAAATGGCTCCGTGGGTAATGGGACTGGGGTTTCTGAGCCTAATTGCGGTCGAACTAATTGGAGTTACCCAGAACGGGGCCAAGCGCTGGCTCGGAACTGCCTCCATTTCTGTGCAGCCAGCTGAATTCATGAAGGTCGCTGCGATCCTCTACCTCGCATACGCGTTAGCAAAAAAGAAACCATGGCAGGCAACGTGGGAGAAGCGTAAAAAGGAAAAGGGATGGGTGCATCAGGTACTCGTTCCGAAAATTGAACGACTTTGGCCCGCCGGGGTCATCTTGCTGGCGATGTTTTTCATCGAACGTGAAAAGGATCTTGGAACTGCGAGCGTCATGCTCGCATCCTCGATTGCAATGTTCATAACAGCGCCAGTCACCTGGAAATCCGTAACAACAATCGGTCTCATTTTGATCGTCGGTCTCGGCGCCTTTGTCTGGAAAGAGCCATATCGTGTGAAGCGCTTCCTTGTTCATCCTCACCGATGGGAACGAGAATATATCAACGGTGAAACCTACCAGCCGATCAACAGCGAACTCGCAATGGTTAGTGGCAAAATGGTTGGAGTTGGATTTGGTAGTGGCCGCGCAAAATATTTGTTGCCCGCAACAACTAGCGATTACATCATGGCCACCGTCGGAGAAGAATGTGGTTTTTGGGGACCAGCTATTTGCCTCCTTCTCGTCGGTGGCATCTCATTCAAGTTGCTCATTACTGCTAAGCAGCAAAAGGATCGATTTAAAGTCTTGTTTCTGAGCGGAACTGCCTGGTGGCTCGCCATCCAAGCGTGTACAAACTTGATGATGGCAAACGCAACGCTCCCGTCGATCGGCATCCCATTTCCATTTATTTCTGCAGGAGGATCGAGCCTTATTGCGATCTGGCTCGCCCTCGGTATCTGTGATCGACTGTCACTCGCAACAGAGCCAGCGCGCGAATTGACGGTTACGCCTTCTTTGAAGCCAAGAAGACTGTCCGGTCGAAGAACCCTTTCACAATGGCGAAGTAGGTAATCCGAATGGGGAGTTCGCAATGCGAGTGATCATCACCGGCGGAGGAACGGGCGGACACGTCTATCCAGCCCTCGAAGTAGCGGCCCTCGCCCAAGAGGAAGCGGATTTTGTCTACTTCGGTTCCCATCGTGGAATGGAAGTCGAAGCTTGTGAGCGCCACGGCTACAAATTCCAAGGATTCGACTCGGTCCCGGTCTACAACTACAAATCTTTGGCTGGTGCCATTGCCCTTGCAAAATTGCTGAGGGCCTCGATTGCTGCAAAAAGGATGATGGCATCAATGAAACCAGATGTGGTGTTTTCAACCGGAGGCTACAGCTCAGCGCCAGTCATGCGAGCCGCAAAAGCACTGGGAGTTCCCCTGGCAATTCACGCCTGCGATACAATTCCGGGGCGTTCGTTGCGAATGTTCGCCAGCTACGCCAAGGTCATCACATCAACGTTTCGTGCAACCGAGCAGATTCTCGGGAGACCGGTCGAACGAACCGGGCATCCCGTCCGAAGCGAACTCCGTAGAGCCGTCTCGAACAGATTTCCCGAAGAAAACGTTGTCGTGGTGCTCGGCGGATCCGGTGGAGCAAAGTTTCTCAACGAAATGGTCCCTCAGGCCGCCCGCTTACTTCCAAATATCAAAGTGCTTCACAGCGCCGGAAAGACTCAGTACGATCAGGCAACTCACTTGATTACCGGAATCGAAGACCGATACGACATGCGACCCTATTTCGAAGCCGACATCATGGCCAAGGTCTACCAAACGGCCACCCTCGCCATCGCGAGAAGTGGAAGTACTGTGAGCGAATTTGCCATGGCGCAATTGCCGTCAATTTTGGTTCCTTTGCCCACTTCTGCCGACAACCATCAACTGCGAAATGCCCAAGAATTCGAAGAAATGGGGGCATCCACAATCGCGAACCAAGAGACTTGTACGGTTGAAGAACTTGCAAGTCAAATCAATGTTTGGCTTAAAGATAAAAACAAGCAGGAATCCGCCGCGTATGCTCTGTCAGAATGGGATATGCCCGACGCGACGTTCAGAATATGGTCTGCTGTCAAAAACGCGGCAAGTTAACATTCTATGCGGAGGCGAATCGAAATCGAATCATCGTTTGCACCGACAGAGGCATTAGACCCCTGTCGAGCATTTTTCCTCGTCGGAATCGGTGGGGCGGGAATGAGTGCCCTCGCCAGAATGTTGTCCCATCGAAGGTATGCCGTCGCGGGAACTGATGCAGTAAATTCGCAAGAAACCACCAGACTTTCAGATGAAGGACATGATGTCTCAATTGGACACTCAGGAATCCCAGTCTTTGCATTCGCGCAGCGGACCGAAAAAGTCGCGCTGATCGTTACCGATGCGATTGATATTGACAATTCCCCCGAGATCGCGGAAGCCAGAAAATTAGGAATTCCAATCTTCCGTCGATCACAGGCTCTGGGTTGGCTCTTGAAACCGTACAAGGTCATCGCTGTGACCGGTACCCACGGCAAAACCACGACAACAGGAATGCTTGGAGCGGGGTTAATTGCCGCTGGCCTAGACCCATTAGTCGTAGTCGGTGCCGCTGTAATCGATTGGAGCGGACCTGTGCGAGAAGGGAAAGGAGAGTACGCGGTTGTTGAAGCGTGCGAAGCATACGAAGCGTACGTTGATATCGAGCCGTACATCGTTGTGCTAACCAATCTTGAACCCGACCATCTCGACTATCACGGTTCCTACGAAAACCTTAGGGATAGCATGGTCCGATTCGTGAGCAAAATTCCCCCGGCTGGAGGACTTGTCTATTGCGCTGACGACCGCGGAGCCGCCGAAGTCGCAGAATTAACCGATGTCAAGTGCATGCCGTACGGCTTGAGCGATACCTGGCTCCAACAAATTTCCAACAAATTCGAGATGGGAATCGACGCTAAGAACACTGAAGCTGGACGCGCCCTAAGTCTCAATTTGCCCGGCGATCACAATCGAATGAACGCGACGGGAGCATTAGCCGCCGCCTCGCTGTTGAATAACGAAGACATGGTGGTCGATCTCGGCATGGTCGAAATGGGCATTGCTCGCTTTAATGGTGCCGAGAGAAGGCTGCAAGTACTATTGGACGGCCCGATTTCTGTGGTTGACGACTATGCCCATCATCCGTCAGAGATTTCGGCTTCCATCCAAGCCTTGAGACAAAAATATCCTGGGCGTCGAATAGTTGTAGCATTCCAGCCACACCTTTATTCGCGAACATTAGAACACCTCAAAGAATTCCCGAAAGCTCTCGATGGTGCCGATTTTGTCTACATTACCGATATTTACCCTGCAAGAGAAGCTCCAATACCCGGCGTCAGCAGCGTAAGAATCGCGGAAAACCTAACCGTTCCCATGCAATACGTTCCTTCGCGACACTTGCTTGCCAGGATCGTCAAGTCAGCACTAAAAACGGGTGACGTGGTCTGTGGGATGGGAGCCGGAAACATTCATGAATTTCCACCCGATCTTATTCGAGAAATTGAACGAGATGTTCGCCCTAATCTCACCGTAGCCGTCATCTATGGAGGAGACAGCAGTGAAAGAGAGGTTTCGATACTAAGCGGAAACTGCATTGCCAAGGGCCTCGAAAAGTGTGGATATGACGTTGTCAAGTACGATTTGACCGAACTTCTGCTTCGCAAAGGGAGCCTGCTCGACTTTACTGGAACGATCCGCCCAGATATTGCCTTCCTTGCAGTGCACGGAACCCACGCCGAAGACGGTGCCATTCAAGGGCTCTTCGAACTGCTTCACATTCCTTACACGGGTTCAAATATCCTGGCAAGTGCCTTGGCGATGGACAAAGACCGTACCAAAAAACTCCTGAGTTCAGTTGGAATCCGAGTTCCTAAGGGGCAACTCGTCACAACCGCGACGGACCTTATTA
>JAYVXG010000510.1:0-4409 GCA_043785475.1 Armatimonadota bacterium | reverse complement strand
AAAAAATTACTGAACACCGGGATTGAGAATTCGTCACTTCGTCGGAAAAGGGAATTACCGATGAAAATTTCAACCAAATTTATTACCGTCATTTTTATATCAGTCCTTAGTGCATCCATGGTTTTCGCCCAAGGCGGTCGTGGTGGGCAACGCGGCAATCAACTTTCCGAAACAAGAGTCCTCGGACGCAAAGATGTTGAGAAAGATCTGGGCCTTACTGAGGATCAAATAACCAAAATCGCGGAATATGTCGCGAAGAATCAGCCAGTTCGCGGAGCTGGCGGCGGTGCTGGTGCAGGTGGGAACGGTGGCGGTGGACAGCGAGGCGGCGGAGCTGGTGCTGGCGGCGCAGCTTTGACAGCTGAACAAATTGCTGCATTTGCAAAAGCGGCAGCGGAACGACGAGAAAAGACTCGAAAAGATCTTCTCGAAATCATTAGCGAAGCCCAATTGAAACGAGTTGACGAAATTATTCTTCAGCTCCGAGGCAACGAAGCGATCACGTCGGCTGACATTCAGAAGAGCCTCGGCCTTTCGGAAGATCAAATTGCTAAAGTGAAAGACCTTCAGGCAAAGCAACGAGAAGCGAATATGGGTCTTGGTCAAAAGGTTCAGAGCCAAGAAATTACTCGAGAAGAAGCGGCGACAGCTCGGGCCCGGAATACAGAAACATTGAAGACCGAACTTGGAAAAATTCTCACTTCGGCTCAGGCGGACAAGTTGAAGACCATGCAAGGCAAGACCTTCACGCCAGATCCTCCTCCTACCATTTAAAAGTTTGTAACTGCTGAACTCCTAGCAAAACACTCCCGGGACCGCCGAAAGGCGGTCCTTAATTTTTTGTCCGCGCGGGGTGCAGAGTGCAAAGTGCTAGTTCAATTTCTCCGCTAGCATTCGATGGAAGTTGTGGGTGCCGATTTCTCGTTTTGGTGAGAATCGTCCTCGGTCGTAAAAGCGGGACCGGAGTCCCTTTTGCACGAGTTCGACAACTTGTTCGTCTTCACGCTCAACTCGGTCAATGTCGGCACCCGCACCGACTCCCACCTTCGATTCGTCCCAGATGTACCGGATGAAGGAGACTTTGGTTGTGTCGATGCCGAGCGGGCGAATGACATTGATACTTAGCCCCCACGGATAGAAGTTGAGCATGAGGTTGGGGAAGACCCAATAGTAGTAAGCCGAAATTCGCTTGCCGTAGTCGGGGGATGAATTTGGTAGATTAAAAATGCCTTCATCGGACTTTGCTTCTGCGATCTGGAGAATGCTCCAGTCGTGGGTTTCAGTGGTGTAATTTTCGTAATCAAGGATGTCGTTGAGCGCGGAGTGAACGAAGGGAATGTGGAAGCCTTCAAGATAATTGTCCACGTACAGCCCCCAGTGGGCGCGCACAAGATAATCTCGCGAGTGATTGCTGTCCAGTCTAAATTCATTTAAGGGCAACCACGCCAGGCGTTCGAGGATTGGAGCAAAGACGGTTTCGAAATTTGCTTCGGGTTTGAGGGAGGCAAAGAGGAGGTTGCCCCATCGATGGAAAGGAATTGACGTGAGATTGTCGGCGGCGGTGGGGAAATTACAGGCATCCTCGAATTCGGGCATCGACTTGAAGCTGCCGTCGAGGCCAAACCTCCGTCCATGGTAGCGGCAGCGAAGTGATTTCTCATAGCCCTGGCCTTCGCAGACGGTCATTCCGCGGTGAGTGCAGACATTGGAGATGCAGTAGAGGCGGTCATCGAAGTCTCGTGTTAGAACGAGTGGCTCGTTGAGTAAGCCGGGCATAAACTCGAAAGGGAAGACCTGACCGGGGACTTTGACGAGGTCGATGTCGCCGAAAAATTGCCAGCTGTTGGCAAAGTAGCAGTCCTTTGAACGTTCGAAGGCTTCTTGATCGTGATAGAAGGTGCCCGGCAAGGTGGAAGCTTTAGCGATATCGGCTTCGACCTCGTACTTTCGGCTCATGCCCTATTTTAGCATTGGCCGCGAGCCATTCTCCTTCGCTTGTCGAGGTGCGCCAGCTTCGGAGGACGGACCGTAAAGCAATCCTTTTGTAGCCTCGACACTACCGGTGAAGAAGTAAGAGTTGTCACTTTAACCACGAACTGACTTCGCCAGTTTACGCACAAGATATCCGAGTTGGCCGGATGTAGGCTCAAGCGCTGAGGTCAAGTCGCTTTCGGAACCTGATTTCCCTTGAGAGGACTTCGCGCAGACGAGCCAAAAAGGAAGGCGGAGGGGTAGGAGCGAGGGTGTTAAGAAGTTCGGGACACTTTTCGAGGAGATTGGCAAGGGAGCTCGACACATTGTTGACGTCGGTGTCGAATTGTCCGCTCCAGTTGCAAAGGCCACAATGGTTGGCTTCTACTCGCGTAAGGCTGTCACAAACGGGACAAACCTTAAGAGCGAGCACCAAGGTTTGCATTTGCCCTTCTGCTCGTCTTTGTATAAATTGGTTTATCTCATCCATTTGCTTCACTCTTTAATGATCGGTTTGCTGGCCTAAAGTTCCTTACTCCGATGAGAAAGAAAAACCTATCAATCGTCACAAGGGTATGTATTCCGTTGTTTTTGCCATACTAGATCAATGGAAGCACGGGATCGTCAGGCGCAATCGGCTGCGCGGCTCTCGTTACTTTACAATATTGTCCAGACGGCCCTCAAATTGGTAGGCGCATCGTTGACGGGTTCGGTCAGCTTGCTTTCGGAGGGATTGCACAGTCTCAGCGATGTTTTGTCGTCGTTTATCAGTTTTGTGAGCGTGCGGGCCTCGTCGGCGCCACCCGATGAGGAGCACCCGTATGGTCATGGCAAAATCGATACCCTTGCGGGTTTGAGCGAGGCCATCGTCTTGTTCTTATTCGCGATCTACACGGCGGTTATTTCCGTTCAGAAGTTCTTTAGGAAGCCGGAAGTGGTTCATGTTGATGTCGGCCTCTATATTGTCGTAGCGTGTACGATTTTAGGCGCGCTTATCATGACTTATATTCGAAAAGCGGCAAAGGAAACCGGTTCGTTTGCGCTCCAATCGAATGTCCAGCATTTGACTATCGATATGCTGACCTCGATTGGAGTTCTTGCAGCTCTCTTTGTCACCAAGTTTTCATCGTGGCACTACGCTGACCCATTATTCGGTTTATTGCTGTCCATCTGGTTGGCATTCTCTTCCATTCGGATGATCCATCGGGCCTACGATGAGGTTATTGACCGACACATTGACCCTTCGGAGCTTGCGAAGATCAAGGATATTTTGGCTGAGGAGCCTGATTTGATTAGTTATCATAAGCTGCGAACTCGCCACTCTGGCAACTGGCATTATGTGGATGTACACATCGTGGTGCCACGAGACTGGACCGTGGTTCAAGGGCACGAGCTTGCCGACCGAATTGAGAAGGGAATTGAACGAGAGCTTACGCCTGCGATTTGTACCATACACGTCGATCCCAGCGATCCGAATAAATTACCTGCGATTAAATAATTTTTGTAAAAGTTCAATATATTATTGCGAATTGTTCGAAGACTTAGCGTACAATCGACGACAAGTATTAGATGGTTGTCAAGTCTTTGGGTTATTATTCCGTTCTTAATAATTTTTTCGAGCGGAAAAGCTCCCCGCTATCAATTTGTTGCCGGACAACCGTGTGTAGCAACAATTGTAGACGGTTAAATTGTATTTGTTGGGGAATGTGGAACATCAAGCGGCTCGTCAGCATCGACTGCTACGACGAGTACCGCAACGACTTCGACCGCCACGACTAGTACTGCTACAACTTCGACCGCGACAACTAGTACGGCCACGACATCAACTGCCACAACAAGTACGGCAACGACGAGCACGGCGACAACCAGTACCGCAAACAACAAGCACCGCAACTACTAGCACCGCAACGACCAGTACTGCAACAACTGGGGTCGGACTCACCGGTGGCGCGGATGGTGGGACGACTGGCGAGCCGCCAGATCCGTATTTGATCAGCCATAGCGATGAGCTGGGATATGGCAGAATATTGAGTTGGACCGGCGAAGATCTAAAATTTACTATCTCCTTGAGCGACAATAATCGAGTCCATATAAACAGCATTTCGACCGTTGAATTTAAGGTCGAAAAGATCGATCCGGGGCAATCGGCAACAACTGTTTGTGATTGGACAGCCTGGGAACCCTACGCGAGTCCAGATTCGCCACAACATATTATTAGGCACTTACGATTAGATTCGACAAACTTTCTTCACGGTAGTCAACTCGGCTTTACGACGCGCGTCAAGATTAATATGACCAAGGAGGGCGGCTCGCCCCAAGACTTTTACGTTGTCAGTGAACCGGCTAGCGCATATGTTAAAAATGGCGTGAGTGAGCACGTAACGACCCAATCGTTCAATCCAATTTATACGACTGGAATGGATTACAGCAACGCCGCT
>JAYVXG010000509.1:0-4415 GCA_043785475.1 Armatimonadota bacterium | reverse complement strand
AAAAAACATTTATCCTAATGTTGACTTCCCTTCGGCCTACGCATACTACCTTCTCGGCATTCCAATCGACCTGTACACGCCACTATTCGTTGTGGCGCGTTTGGCCGGCTATACAGCTCACGCTATCGAACAACTTGAGAACAATCGGTTAATCCGTCCAACCGCAATCTACGACGGTCCCACGAACCTAACTTACGTTGCTATTAGTCAACGCTAGTAAGAACATGAGACAAAAAAGAAGCCTCCCATATTGGGAGGCTTCTTTATTTCTGTTGGTTGCGCCTATTTATTCCACAGAGCCTTTACTTCGCTGAGAGTTAACCGCAAGTCACCCCACGGATTATAACCATTTGTGTCATTGCTGTCGTTGGTGCAAAGCCCGGTTTCGCTGCGAGGATCCGCCCAGTACGCGCCCCACCAATAGATTTTGCCAAGGTTTGGAGTCAAAGATTTAGTTGAATCTCTTGCGAAGAGCTCATCCCGAATTGCCGCCAAGAGCGCCTCCCGACTTGGCATCGGTTGAGCCAAAGGCTTCATGCCCCCATTTCCGAATTGGTACGATCGGCTCAGCTTTCGAAGATCATCCATCGTCATGTTTTTGTAGTCCGGTGCGCCTCCCCCTTCAAACCCTACGCCGGGGCAGAACGGAAGTCCACCCGATTCTGCTACCGTGAAGTAGCATTCTGTGATATCAACGATCTTCGCCGTTCCAGGCATTGGCAAACTCGAAACCAGGTTTACTTGCTTTTCCAATTCGGCAACCCACCGTTTGGCATATTCTGAGGGGGTCTCCCATCGTCCCTGCGTCGGGTCAATTAACGAGCTGGTCAGCAGGTCATCTGCCGCAGTGGAATTGTAGGATGACTTAACATAGAATTTCCATTTGAATACTGGCGAATTGAAGTGCAATGCCCGTCTGCCGCACAGAGTCTGCCAATTTTTTCCCGTCATTTCTTTCGAATAGGTAGCAATCTCGTTGAGCGCAGGCGAGAGGGCGCCTGCCCATTGAATATTCCTAATTTGCCCCTTAACATAGTTCATCCGGTAAGAATCAACTCCCTCAGAGAACATCGAAAAGGCTGGCATCGTCAGAGGGTTCGTCCCAAATGTGCTCGGCACTTGGCTCGCTAACATTGTGGTGCGTCTTGGCCGATAATCAATCCCTGCCATGGTTCCCTCAAGGACTCTACCCACGCCTTCCCAACTTCCAACCTGTCCATCCAGCGATCCACCTGGATGTCCGGCGGCAGGCTCATTTTCCATCTGAAAAGCCATTCTGGAAATGAAGTTCTCGGTCATGGTGCCAGTAGTTCGTTGCCGAGTAATTTGGGCCGCGGCGTCATTCACGTCGTAAACAAAAGTCTGAACATGCTTCTTTAGGTAAGGCATGTACACATCATATGGTCGCCACCAGTCTCGCTTCGCCGCATCACCTGTATTGACGGGATTCACAAGCGCTGCGCCCATTGCATCCTTGTCCAACGTCACCCAAGGGTCTGTTCCCCACTGAGTCGCGTAAACGCCGGGAGTAAGATTCCAAAGTATGTTGAGGCCGTTCGTAAGTCCCGTTCCTCGAAACATAATTCGACTCACAATGGCATTGAGGTTTCGCTCCTTGTTTACTTGACCATTTGGGTTAAACGGTTCTGGGAAGTGGTTCAACAGATTGCCCGTAATGCGAACCGATGTGTTCTTTGGTAGTAAATCGGTGATCTCGTACAAATCCGCCCAGTGGTGATTTCCTGGATCGCTATAGGATCGTCCGATGGTGGCCGGAATGACGCCTGAGCCGCTCAACATGGCTTTGGAATTATTCCAACGGGCGCTGGCGTTGCCTTCGTTAAAGGCGTAGTTCTTGTACTCATTTGCGTTCTGTCCGGCAAACAAGTCGGCGGCTGGAGCATTGAGGCCAAACCTCGATGCGTACCACGCGTCGGTTTGCGCTGATGCGACAGCGCCTAGTAGTATCAATGCAAGTGTGGAAAGGGACTTCATGATTGCCAAGTGCCGCAATATCAGTCATCCTATCCACACTAACTTTGCCAGGTTCAATAACTTTGCCAAAAAAACCCTCTGAATTGCGAGGGCACTTGGCACGACCTCAGCCCATTTGAACCTGATTTTTACGGTATTTTCAGGAAATATTAGTCCGCGACGTAATGATTTGGAAGCTCATTCAGGATCATTTCCACATTCTTTTGATTCTTGCCGAAGTCGGCGCACTGCGTCTTCAGCGAGCACTCACTTCGAATCTTGGTAGCGCCACCCGTTACCAAGGTGATAATGATCTTTTCGCCAATAGACTTGGAGCCCGCCCCAGTTGATGCAGTAATTCCGTTATTGTCGAACGAAGGTCCCCAACCAAAACTTCGCAGCGTATTGAGAAGTGACAGTTCAATATTTGTGTTTGGCGGCACATTCGAAACAATCTGTTCGTGATAAGCAGGAAAACCAAAAGCCATGATTGTCAATTCTATCCGGCATTCATGACAAATGCGCCAAACTTATACCGTGCGAATCCTTGTTATTGGCGATGGAGGCAGAGAACATGCCCTCGCCTGGAAACTTTCTCAAGAAGCAGAGGTCATCTGCGCGCCTGGCAACCCCGGAATTGCAGAAGATGTTGAGTGCGTCGCAATTCCAACCCATGACTTTGCGGGAATTGTGAAACTTGCCCACGAGCGCACCGTAGACCTAGTGGTAGTTGGCCCAGAAGGTCCCCTAATAGCGGGCCTAGCCGACGCCCTGCGAGAGCAAGGCTTCCTGACCTTTGGCCCCGGACAAGTTGCGGCTCAACTGGAAGGGTCGAAAGCATTTTCAAAAGCAATGATGCAAAGAAGCGGCGTTCCTACCGCGTCATACCAAACATTTATAGATGTGGACGCGTCGAAGGAGTACGTCATTCGCCAGTTCGCCGAAGGAAAGCAGGTTGTCCTCAAAGCCAGCGGGAACGCTCTGGGCAAAGGAGTCATAGTTAGCGAAACCTTAGAAGAAGCCCTCGAAGGAATAGACATCCTCAAAGCACTGGGGGAAGCAGGGAAAACTCTGGTGATCGAAGAGAGGCTTGTGGGCCGTGAGTTTAGTCTTCTTACAATTGTTTCCGACTCCGGAATCCACAGCCTTCCTGTCTCCCAAGACCATAAACGAGTATTTGACCACGACGAGGGACCCAACACCGGTGGAATGGGAACTTACTCACCGTTGGCATGGCTTGATGACGATATTGTTCTCCAAGTCGAAACCGAAATCGTCAAGCCTATCGTCCACGCCTTTCAAGAAGATAAAATTTCCTACCGAGGAATCATATTTAGCGGCGTCATGGTGACCGCTGATGGACCAAAATGCATCGAATATAACGCACGATTTGGAGATCCTGAAACACAATCCGTCGTTCGCCGGTTGGGGACGGGGTTTGCAAACGCATTATTGCAAGCTGCAAAAGGGGAACCCTTTGCACCTCCCGTCGTGATTGATCAAAGTGCAATAACGATCGCTTTGGCAAGCGGCGGGTATCCTGGTACTTACACCAAGGGACTTCCAATAATCGTTGGACCAATGGATCCGTCCGTTAAACTATTCCATGCCGGAACTTCACTGGCAGAAAAGCAACTTGTAACGAATGGAGGCAGAGTGATGGGCGTAACTGCGGTTGGACCGAACCTTGATGCAGCACGAAACCTAGCTTATGCGGCAGTAAATCAAATATCCTTCGAAGGGATGCACTACCGGACAGACATTGGTGCGTAGAAGATAACATGATGAATCCATACGACTGGCAAGACGCCATGCAAAATCGCGTCTCCTACATCCAGAACCGAATAGAAAAAGGTGCTCCAGTCCTGGCCATTAGCCTAGATGCTGGAATACTGATCTTCACCTATCGACGCCAAAGCCAGAAAATATTTGAACTTTATGATCGACTCGGCTTTGCTGGTTTAGGACAACAGTCTGACGTTGAGTCGATACGAATCATGGCCATAGAGTTTGCCCATAAGGAAGGGTTTACTCGTAGCGAACATGACGTCACGATTCAGCGGGTTGTAACTGCCGTCAGCGCACCGATAAAGAAAGCTTTTGCCGACTTCTCGTATTCACCCATCCTCGCCATTTCGCTCTTTGCGGAACTTAGTTCGTCTCCCGAACTAGATTCGTATTTTGTAGTTGACTTTGACGGAGACTATCACCTCCACAAACAATCCGTGACCCTGAGCGGCCGATCGAGCCAAAAAACCAATCTTCACGAGTCAATTCCTGCAAAAACGACCGTCGAGAAAGCGGTAGAACTTCTGCAACAAGAGTGGCTAAAATTGGCGAGTTTAGATGGAGAACATGAAGTTTCCTTGGACGATTTGACTCCAGAAATCATGCTAATGGAGCGGAATTCGACACGCGAAGACATCTTCCGAAGTATCTCT